>CAYOOS010000106.1:1033-11267 GCA_964405585.1 uncultured Acidobacteriaceae bacterium
ATGATCAATGCACATCGGCGGGTGGAGCGCCGTCGTCTGTTCCGGGCGGCGGACATCAGAACAGGGGTTTCTGCCGGAACTTCTGATCAGCCTGCTTGCTTTCATGTTCCAGAAGCCAGCGCTTCCGTTCAATGCCGCCACCGTATCCGGTGAGTGAACCATCGGATCCGATTACACGGTGACAAGGAACAACAACACCCACTGGATTGGAACCATTCGCAAGGCCAACGGCCCGCACTGCTTTCGGCCTGCCAATTCTCTCGGCGAGTTGCGCGTAAGAAATAGTGGTGCCGCAGGCGATTCCGCGCAACGCATGCCACACCTCACGCTGAAAAGATGTACCGGCTGTTTGCACTGGCAAGGTGCCAATCGCCGCAAGGTCTCCGGCAAAGTAACGTTCGATGGCCTTCGTTAAATCATGCGGATTGCAAGCCGGCTCGAGCGTGAATCCATTTTCTCCGTACTGAAGCTGGAGCGCCCGGTGCATGCGCGCCTCGTGGTCTGTCCAAAACGTCGCGCGCAGATTCCCATCGCGGTCCGCCACGATCAGCATTTCACCTATAGGAGTATCGAGACGGTCGAGCAACAATTGCAGAATCGTAGTCATGCGAGGTTAGAGGAGACTTTGCCCAAGGCGAGGGCAATATGGCGCTCAATATTTCCGCAATACACCGATGACGCGGCCTTGAATCATCACGTCGGCCGCGGGCACCAGGATGGGCGCCATTTCTGAATTTGCAGGCTGCAGCCGGATTTTCCCCGAGCCTTCGCGGTAAAACCGCTTGAGCGTGGCATCTTCGCCGCCCACCAGCGCCACAACAATGTCCCCGCCATTGGCCACCTGCGTCTGCTCGCACACCACAAAATCGCCATCCATGATGTGATCCTCAATCATGGAATTGCCCTTCACCTGCAGCACGAAAGAATTCCCGCCACGCGCAAAATCGCCAAGCGAAATCGTCTCGCGTTCTTCCACAGCTTCCAGCGGACGACCCGCGGCGATGCGCCCAACCAGCGGTAGTTCCTGGATGCGGCGTTCGATCACCTGCTCCTTCACCGACTTCGGCAATTGCACAATTTCGATGGAGCGGCTCTGGTTGTAACCGCGCCGGATGAAGCCCTTCTTCTCCAGCGTGCTGATGTGCTTGTGAACGGTGGCCAGCGAAGTAAGTTTCAACCCGCGGCCAATCTCTTCAAAGCTGGGCGCGTAACCGTGCTTGGTCTCGAACGCAACCAGGTAATCGAGAACTTCCTTCTGGCGTTTTGTCAGGGCCACGAGTTCCTCCGTGTGCTTGCCGGTACTGGACGTGATTCAAGTTGCGAGGCCGACTTTGGCTGAGCCGCGAGCGGAAATCTACTCAACCATCTTTCGCCACTTTAGGCGAAAAGAAAGCGAACGTCAAGTAGCATTTTGGAAACCCGGGCGCTCAACTCGCACTATCCACGGTGAGCCCCGTGTGTTGTCATGCAAGAAGACATGGCCCCCGAGAGAATCCGTTCCGCAGGTGTAACCGCCGCCGCAACTCTTGCAGTACTGGGAAGCTTGATTGCTTTCTTCGTCTGGGGCGAGTTCATAATTCCCCTGATCAACCTTCGCGCGGACGCCTCTGGGAAACACCTTTATGAAGTTCGCCCGCTGGCTTTCGCCCTGGTGGCGCTGGTGCCACCGATGTTGGTTGCGCTGGGCCTGGCCACAGGCATTGGTCTTTTCCAATTGCGCTCCTGGGCGCGGAGGGCGGCGCTTCTTTGGGCTTCAATTGCCCTGGCATTTTGTCTGAGCATGATCGCCTTGCGGCCGTTTGAGACGTTCGCGATTCCCGAACACTTTGTCACCGATGTTGAATCGACGCGCCAACTCCTGGCGATCTCTGTCGTGGTCATGCTTCTCCCTGTCAGCATCTGGTGGCTGTTCTTCTTCCGGCTCAAAAGCGTGGTGGCGCAATTCGACGCGCCGCGCGCGCCCGCGTCTCCCCTTGAAAAGTAATTGCTATGTGACGCACGCACCGGCGCGCGCTTCCCTTGCCGCTGTGCGCCTGTGGTATTCTGGTTAAGCCGGTTCTTGGCGGTCTGGCGAACGCTCCCGCTGGAAACTACACCGAACCGCCCATTTATTGCAGGACGCACTCCTCCCGGCAATATAGAGGAGTCAGAGAAAGACGGGGGTAAGTCGCACGATGTCCACGCTCATGGATGTTTCCACAGGGAAAACGAAGCGCGAAGTCATTGATCAGGCGGTCATCCGTTTCGCCGGCGATTCCGGCGATGGCATGCAGATTACGGGCAGCCAGTTTACGAATACCGTCGCGCTTTATGGCAACGATATCGCCACTTTTCCGGACTATCCCGCGGAGATTCGCGCTCCTGCCGGCACAGTCCCCGGTGTCAGCGGTTATCAGCTGAATTTCTCTTCCGGTGAAGTGCACACGCCGGGCGATTCGGTGGACGTATTGATCGCCATGAATCCGGCGGCTTTAAAGGTCAACGTTGCCGACCTGAAGCCGAACGGCATCGCCATCATCAACTCTGACGCCTTTAAAGAAGGCGACCTGCGCAAGGCGCACCTGACCACCAATCCGCTGGAAGACCATTCGCTGGACAAGTTCCGCGTCTTTCCCGTGGAATTGCAGCGCCTCACGCGTTCCGCACTGCAGCATCTCGGCCTCGATGCCAAAGCCATGGACCGCTGCAAGAATTTCTTTGCTCTGGGCATGTGCTACTGGCTTTACAACCGCTCCATGGATCCGACGGTCCGCTGGATCGATGACAAATTCAAGAAGAAGCCTCTCTTCGCTGAAGCCAACAAACTGGCGCTCAAGGCCGGCTATTCCTATTGCGAAGCCACGGAAGCGTTCCAGATCAGTTACGAAATTCCACCGGCGCAGCTTTCACCGGGCTTGTACCGCAATTTGAGCGGCAACCAGGCGCTGGCGCTCGGATTTGTCACCGCGGCGAATAAGGCCGGACTCAAATTGTTTCTGGGCAGCTATCCAATCACGCCCGCTTCGGACATTCTTCATGAGCTTTCGATGTACAAAGATTTCGGCGTGCTGACCTTTCAGGCGGAAGACGAAATCGCCGCCATTACTTCCTCGATTGGCGCTTCCTACGCCGGTGCCCTTGCCATCACCACCACTTCCGGCCCCGGCATGGCGCTGAAGACGGAAGCCTTGGGCCTCGCGGTCATGACGGAACTCCCGCTGGTCATTTGTGATATCCAGCGCGGTGGCCCTTCGACCGGTTTGCCCACGAAGACCGAGCAGGCCGACCTGCTGCAAGCCTTGTTTGGACGTAACTCCGAAGCGCCGATTCCCGTGCTTGCCGCGGCCACACCTGGGGACTGTTTCTGGGTCGCCGTGGAAGCCAGCCGCATCGCGTTGAAGTACATGGTGCCGGTAATTATTCTTTCCGACGGCTACCTGGCCAACGGCGCGGAGCCCTGGCGCATTCCCAGCACTGACGAAATCCCCAACTTCCCCGTGCATTTCGCTAAGGATCCCGTGGATTTCCTGCCGTACAAGCGCAATCCCGACACGCTGGCGCGTCCGTGGGCCATCCCGGGTACACCGGGGCTCGAGCACCGCATCGGCGGCTTGGAGAAACAGGACGTTACCGGCAACGTAAATTACGAGCCACTGAATCACGAAAACATGGTGCGCATCCGCGCCGCGAAAATTGATGCCATTGTGCAGGATGTACCGAATGTGCTGCCCAGCGGCGATTCCGAAGGCGATCTGCTACTGGTTTCCTGGGGCTCGACGTTCGGCTCCATCACCCAGGCCGTGAAGGCGGAACGCGACCGCGGCCGCAAGATCGGCCACTTGCACTTGCGCTACTTGAATCCTCTGCCCGCAAACCTCGGCGATATCCTGAAGCGCTACCGCAAGGTTCTGGTGCCGGAACTCAACATGGGGCAACTCATCTGGGTTCTGCGCGCGAAGTACTTGGTGGACGCCGTCGGCCTGAATAAAATTCAGGGGCGCCCCTTTAAACAAAATGAGCTCGAACAGAAAATTGAAGAATTGCTGGGACCCCAGGAGGCACGATGACCACCGCCGCTCTTCCGCCACTCACAAAAAAAGATTTTCAGACCGACCAGGATGTGCGCTGGTGCCCGGGCTGCGGTGACTATGCCATCCTGGCTGCCGTGCAATCCGTTTTCCCGGAGCTCGGCGTGCCCCGCGAGAATTTCGTCGTGGTGTCTGGCATTGGCTGCTCCAGCCGCTTCCCGTATTACATGAACACCTACGGTTTCCACTCCATTCATGGCCGCGCGCCCGCCGTGGCCTCTGGCATCAAGATCGCGCATCCGGAATTGGAAGTGTGGGTGGCAACCGGGGATGGCGATGCGTTGGCCATTGGCGGCAATCACACCATTCACATGCTTCGGCGCAACGTGGGGATCAAGGTTCTGCTCTTCAACAACCGCATCTATGGTTTAACGAAAGGCCAGTATTCGCCCACTTCGGAATTTCACAAGGTGACGAAATCGACGCCTTTCGGTTCGCCTGACCGCCCATTCAACCCCATCTCGCTGGCCATTGGCGCGGAAGCCACCTTTGTGGCGCGTTCGGTTGACGTCTTCCAGGCGCATTTGAAGGACATCCTGAGAGCCGCGGCAAAGCACAGGGGTTCCGCCTACATCGAAATCCTGCAGAATTGCAACATCTTCAATGATGGCGCTTGGACCGGATTAACGGAAAAAGATGCGCGCAGCGAGAGCGTCATCCAACTCGAACATGGCAAACCCCTCGTCTTCGGCAAGAACCGCGACAAGGGCATTCGCCGCAAGTCCGATGGCGATATCGAAGTAGTCGCGCTCGGCAACGGCATCACCGAGTCTGATCTAGTTGTCCATGACGCGCACCACCCCCGGCCATCCTATGCCTTCCTGCTCTCCCACATGGAGCAGCGTCCCGGCTTCCCCACTCCCATCGGCGTATTGCGCTCGTGGGACGATTTGCCGCGCTACGAGGACGTCATCAACGACCAGGTACGCGAAGTCATTGCCAAGAAGGGTGCCGGAGATCTGAACCGCCTTCTGCGGGCAGGGGATACCTGGGAAGTGAAGTAAGCGCGACCCCCTTTATTTTCTTTCTCTCGCTTCAGCAGGGAAGGACCTGCATTGCTCGCAGGGTTCCAGTCATGCATGACCGCTAATTCCTCCCGCCCGCAAACCGCCCCGACGATTACCCGTATCGAGAGTTCGATGAACAGGATTCTCCCTCTTCACGCTAAAATAGGCGCCGCATGAAACCAACCACGGCCCGGTACATCTAAAAAGAAGTGGCGGGTGTCCAGCGATGGATCAGACGTCCAATCTCATTCCGTTTTCCCTGTTGGGTGATGCCGACCCCGTGCAGGCAACGACTTTCGTAACCGAGCCGAAACAGGCGGAAACTCTCGCCCTCCTGTACGAAGTCAGCCACGAAATCACTTCCATCCTGGACCGCGCCGAACTCCTGAGGCGCATCGCCGAGCGCGTCAAGAAACTGGTGGACTATGACGTCTTCACCGTCATGCTCTGGAACGAGTCCACGCAGATGCTCGATAGCGTCTTTGCGATGCGCTACGAAAATGCCATCCCTTCCCGCGTCAGTATGCCGCTCAGCCAGGGCATCACCGGAAGCGCCGCAGCTGAACGCCGCACTATCCGCGTAAATGACGTGCGCCTGGATGCTCGCTACGAACCCGGGGAATCTGATGTCGAAGTGCGCTCGGAACTCGTCGTGCCCTTGCTTCGGCAGAACCGCCTGGTGGGCGTACTGGACCTGGAAAGCACCATGCCCAATGCCTTTTCCGCGGAGCACGAACGCCTCCTGAATATTCTTGGCTCCTACGTTGCCGTGGCCCTGGAGAATGCGCGTTTATTTGAAGAATCTCGCGAGACCCAGCTTCGTATGCAAAATGATCTGGAGACTGCGCGGGAGATCCAGCGGCAACTTCTCCCCAGCGGCGCCCGCGACGTTCCCGGCTTGGACCTGGCGACCGCGTATATTCCCGCGCGGGAACTCGGCGGCGATTTCTACGACCTGCTGCCCTATGGTGTGGGCCGCCTGGCCATTGCCATGGGCGATGTCTCGGGAAAAGGTACAGCGGCGGCGCTGTATGGCTCGCTGGCAATTGGTATCCTGCGGGAACTGGTGGTCAATCGCGAGGCAGGTCCCGCGGAAATGCTTGGTCTCCTGAATGGCCGTTTGCTTGCCGCGCGGCTGGATGCGCGTTTTATCGCCATGCATTTCGCGATTTACGACGCTGCTTTACGCGAGCTGACCATCGCCAATGCCGGTGGCACGCTGCCATTGCTGTTGCGCGACGGCGTGGCTACGGAACTTGATATTCGCGGAATTCCATTGGGGTTGTTGCCGGAGGCCGAATACGACGAGGTCAGGCTCTCGTTGACCCCGGGAGACATCATCGTTTTTGCCTCGGACGGCATCCACGAATCCACGAATATTGATCTGGAAGAGTATGGCTCCGACCGCCTAAAGGACTTACTTGGCACCGTCCTCGTGGATGACCCGGGCTACACCATCGCCCAGCGCATCGTGAAGGCCACCGATGAATACGCCGGCATCGGCCGTCCGCCGCACGATGACCGCACACTGCTGATTCTCCGCGTAACCAACGAAGGCGCCGACGACTACTCCAAACTGCCGATCATTTACTAGTGCTGCTGCAACCTGTTTCGGCAAACCCGCCCGAGAATACTCTCTCGGTGTTCGCAGGGTAGTATCCCAACGGGCCAATATAAGCAACATTCCTCACTCTGGGGGCCCTTGTTCCCACTTTCCCGGTGAGTGTTAGTCAGGCGCTCGTCTCCACAAGAGCCTTGATCGCACGGGTGCCTGCCCTGGTGACAAACTCGTTGTGGCAAACAAAGTTGAAGGGTACTATCCCTGAACCAGAAAGTGCGCCAAATCGAGTACCCCGGCTAATTCATCTCGATTTGGGTTGCACGCTCCGCGAACTCAATGAGGCCTCTTTCTAAGGAAAAGCAAAGGAAGCTGCCGGATGAAACACGCTGGTCTCAGATTTCGTCGAAGCGGACCGTCGCTAGCGGTTTTCGCGTTGATGTGCGTGGTTACAAGCCTGTCCCCACTTGCCTCTCAAGAGAAAAACGCCGATCCGCCAAACGCAGCAGTGGCGCCGCCCCCATCCGCGGATGTAATTACGGTGCCGGATGGCAAGCCCGTTGTTACACAGCTCACAAAAAGCCTCGCCACCGCCACCGCCAAAGTGGGCGATGTCGTGGAACTCACTGTAACTCACGCAGTCCTTCAGGACGATCTCGTGATCATTCCGCGAGGCGCGGTGTTGTCAGCGAAGATCACGTCCGTTCGCCACGCGGGCCGTCCGCTCAAAGACGGGAGGGTGAGCTTCTCGGTCGAGAATGCCGTGCTGCCCAGCGGCGAGATCGTGGCGCTGCGTCCCGAGCCCCTGGCAACGGCGGGCCAGAGGTTCCACCAAACCCTCAAGGGAATGGGTGATATGGCTACTGAACCGGAGCTCCCTCCCGGATTTGGAGTCGCAGTGCTGGCGGTCGGAGGCCCTATTATGCTTTTCGTGAAGGGCCATGAACGGGTGATCACCCCCGGGCATCTTACGACTCTCTATCTGCATGGACCGGTTACTTTGAAGCGCGAAGCCGTCCTGCAGATGCAGCCCCCGCCGTATAAAGGGCCGTCTCAAGTCTTTTATACAAACCGCGCCTATGGCAAAGATCCAGACTTGCACGTAGCGTTTTATTGCGGCCGAAAATATCTTCGAGACGTCCATGCCAACCAGATCGTGAAGCTCGAACTGAATCCCGGTGCATACTGGCTGAGCACGGGCAAAGACTTGAAAGAAAAGGTGCACCTGGAGGTCGCGGCGAATCACCGGTATCACGTCGAGCGCGACGCCCAAGGGCTCTTTATCAAGAACTTTGACAACACCCCGTACTTGCTCGAGGGCAGCGTCGTAACGAACAACTTCATTTTCACTTCAACTTCTCCTGAAGTAACCGCCGATCTATTGGCAATTCCTTTCTCGGTTGACGCCACGCAGAAAAGCCACTACCTTTGGCCCTGAGCGCTTGCGCCGTTCGTTGTCAACTTTGACCCGAGGCTGCCATGAAATACCTACTCTTCTCACTCCTCACTGTATTTGTCGGCACCCAAGGCTTCTTCAGAGAGGCCTTGATCGCTTCATCATCCACTGCTCTAGCTGCCCGAACTGCCCTGAGTCTCGAAACCAGGACGTTTGAGTTCCCTGGCGCCGGTGAATTCAATAACAACAGAATAATTGGAGACTTTTGCTGTACGGGGAAAACAGCGACGGTGCGCTCCAATCAAGGCACACCCGTGGGCTACATCTATTTCCACGACTTCGCCGGCGGAATCAACATTGGTTCTCGCTCTGCTGCGACCAGGTTCGCAATACGGGTTAGCGGCGTATCCGACGCCGCTCAGCCCAAAGCGGGGAGAGTGAAGAGTTCTATCGAATTCGCCTCCAGCGAACTTAAGCCGGGCTCGAGCCGGAGCGCCGTTGCCGGGGCCCTCCAATTCACTGTGACCATCCTCGAAGTGCAGTTTATTGATGAGGCCCATTCCAGGTACTGGATGAACAGCATAAGAGTCAAAGTCGAGGTGCAGGAAGCCCCCGCAGCGCAGACTGCTCCTCTGGGCCTGGCTCGTTAACAACTACGTTCTCGTTCTAGTTCAGAGATTGACGCCTATCGCGTGCGGGGCAGCACCGGGCTCCCGGCACGCCTTTCCGGCAGACTGGGTACCAGGACGCACTTCTCCGGTTTGTGCTGCGTTTATCAGGCGCGTGAGAATTACGGGGTGTTTCTTTAGTGACCAGAGCTATGAGATTCACAAGGGCTTCCACGCGTATCGATTATTTGGGTTCTCGCGATGCCGCCGAGTCTGCCCTTCTTATGCACCACAGTCGGTTATCCAGCCATTTGAAAGTGATCCAATAGCAAGATTTCCCCAGCACTTTCTTCCAACCGCTGACATCAAAACCCAGCTGGTCGAAAGCTTTGTGGTAGTCATAGTCTGCCAGGAAGAACACTGGATCTGTGTCGGCAGTGGCCTTCATCACATAAAATTGAACAACCTTCGCGAGCGACAGCGACCTCGGTTGGCACGACAATGCCTTTTCAAAGCGGCTGACTGCTTTCTCAAGTTTCCCGTCGCTCGCTTCCCAGCCGCGCCGGGGCGAAGGCCACACTGGCAATCCAAGCTTGGACACGATGTTGAACCCAGTGTATCCAAACCACGCGAGGGCTTTCAGCGTATCCTTCGTACCTGTGCTGGCGGTCGCGACCAACATTGCCGGCTTGCCGAGAAAAGCAGGCCGATGCGCTGTGTAAGCGAGCCGCTCCATCAGGTTCTTCATTAACGCGGACACATTAGCAGTGTAGACTGGCGACACAAAAATCACGCCGTCTGCCTGTTGCATTCTCTTCACCAGTTGTGCCCGTTCATCATTGAGAGCACAGAGCTGCTCCCCTCGCGATTGGAACACGTAGCAGCCACGGCAGCCCTGCAAGTTCACGTCGCTGAGAAACACATACTCAAACTCCAGGTCGCCATTCCGCTTTAGCCGTAGCTCGATCTGTTGAGTAACTCGAAAGCTATGGCCTTTTCGAGGGCTTCCAATGATGGCCAAGACCTGCACGCTAGCTCCTCATGGCCCTTCCAAGCCGCACCTTGACCGCTTCACTTCACCACAAGTTGAATGGACAGTCTGTGACGGTTGCCATAGAGGTACTAGAGCCACCAAAGTGAGGGGTGTAGCTTCTTTTGTCCCGTAGGACACTCCCTCTTCCCGTGTTCGCGTCAGATGCCCGGATCGTTATTTGTCCGTATTGGTTGGAACGGCACTAGCCGTCTCCGCTGGCTTGTCCCCGTCGAGCGCCGGCAGCCATTTCTCCCGCACGCCCGCAAATTCGGCCCAGTTCTTTTTCGAGACGGGATCCGATGGAGGCAAGCCCAGCTTCTCGAAATTCTTGAACTGGCCTTTCTGAATAATTCGGAAATCGAGATGCGGTCCGGTCGCCAGTCCGGTCATGCCCACCAGGCCGATCGTTTTGCCAATGTCCACGTGTTCGCCGGCGCGCACGAAAATCTTCGACAAATGCAGGTACATCGTTTCGTAGCCATTGGAATGGGTGATGTGCACCATGTTGCCGTCGCCACCCTTGCGTCCCGCGAACACCACTCGGCCGCTTCCGATGGTCTGCACA
>CAYOOS010000107.1:0-11099 GCA_964405585.1 uncultured Acidobacteriaceae bacterium
GGATGATGCGCTCGACGCTGCTGTGGGAAATATCGCGCTCGTGCCACAGCGCCACATTCTCGAAGCTCGCCAGCATGTTGCTGCGCACCAGCCGCGCCAACCCGCACATCTGCTCGCACGTCACCGGGTTGCGTTTGTGCGGCATCGCGGAGCTGCCCCGCTGTTCTCCGCCGAAGAATTCTTCCGCCTCGCGGACTTCCGTGCGCTGCAGGTGGCGAATCTCCAGCGCGATTTTCTCGAGCGTCGCGGCAATCAGCGCCAGCGAACTTAGGTAATGCGCGTGCCGATCGCGCTGAATCACTTGCGTGGCAATGCGCGTCACTTCCAGGCCCAGCCGCTGGCAGATTTTCTCCTCAATTTCCGGACCCAGGTGCGAAGCGTTACCCACCGCACCGGAAATCTTGCCATGCTCCATGCCACGCGAAGCTTCACGGAAACGCGAAATGTTGCGCTGGTTTTCCGCGAACCAGTTGGCGATTTTCAGGCCAAACGTGATCGGCTCCGCGTGCACACCATGCGTGCGGCCAATCTGCGGCGTGTGCTGGAATTCGTGCGCGCGCAGGTCCAGAACCTCCGCGAACAGCACAAGGTCGCGTTCGATGATGCGCGAAGCGTCGCGAATCAGCAGCGCCTGCGCTGTGTCCACCACATCGTTGGAAGTCATGCCGTAGTGCAGCCAGCGCGCAGCCACCGGATCGCCAATCGATTCGCCCACGGCCATGGTGAACGCGATCACGTCATGCTTGACGCGCGCTTCCAGTTCGTTGATCCGCGCCACATCCACTTTGGCGCGTGCCCGCAAAATCGCGGCGGCTTCTTTGGGCACCAGCCCGGCTTCGGCCAGCGTGTCGGCGGCGGCCAGCTCGACGTCCAGCCATTTCTGGAAGCGGTTGGCGTCGCTCCAAACCCGCCCCATCTCTGCGCGTGTATATCGTGGAATCACGTGAGCCTCTCCCAGCTAATCCACAATAATCATACGGCATTTCGCGCATCCAAGGCGATGTGCGAACCAAGATCCCCGAGTCCATGTCGCCCCTTGGGTTTTTCTTTCTTATGTAGGGGCGCAGCATCGCTGCGCCCCTACATAGCAGGAAAATGCTCTCAAGGCTAGCGGAGTAAGTCTTCGAGCTGGATACGCTTGCCGGTTTTCGCGTCGCGGTATTTCACGATGACGGCAGCTTGCAATGAGAGGCCCCATTTCGTGGCTGCGGGATGTGTGACCGCGCGAGAACCGGGAACGACGACGGCGTCTTCTGGAATGACGAGCGGCGCATCCTCCTTCGCGGAATACACAGCGTCGCGCACCAGATCGTACACAGGAATCGAGCGATTAAGGATCGTGCCCGTGCCCAGCACCGCGCGTCGCTTCACGATGGTGCCTTCGTACACGCCGCAATTTCCTCCGATCAATACATCATCCTCGATGATTACGGGCAGCGCCACGATGGGCTCGAGCACGCCGCCAATCTGCGCGGCGGCGGAAATGTGGCAGTTGCGGCCCACCTGCGCGCAAGAGCCGACCAAAGCGTGCGAATCGATCAATGTGTTTTCACCAACGTACGCGCCCACATTCACAAACATCGGCGGCATGCAGATCACGCCGCGCGCGATGTACGCGCCATCGCGAATGCTGGAGCCTCCGGGAACGATGCGCACGCCATCGGCGGCCGAAATCGCGCGAACGGGATACGTGGACTTGTCGAAGAAGGGTTGGCGGCGCGCGTCAATGGACATGTCCACGATCGCGCCCATGCGAAAGCCGAGCAGAATGCCTTTTTTCACCCAGGGATTCACACGCCAGCCCGTTGGCGAAGCTGGGTCAGGCTCCGCGGCGCGGATTTCTCCACGATTCAGCCCCTCTTTAAAAGCATCGAAAAGCGCGAGATGCTCCGCGGAATAAGCGGCGGGAGGCGCGTCAAAGAGCGCTTCAATTTGTGGCTGCAGCATGAACTCGTCCGAGGAGATTCAAAGTTTCCAGCACGGCGCGAATGCGCGCACGATTTTCCGGCTTTGCAGCCACCAAAGGCAAGCGCCACACCGCTTCCAGCAAACCCATTTCAGCAAGCGCTGTCTTCACAGGAATCGGATTGGACTCGACGAAATTGATTTCCATCAGCGGCAAAAAGTGCCGGTGGATATGGCGCGCGCCCGAGAAATCTCCCGCCAACGCAAGCCGCGTGAGACGGGCCATCTCCGCGGGAATCTCGTTGGAGGCAACGGAAATAACGCCGCGCCCGCCCAGCGAAATCAGGGGAAGCGTGATGGCGTCGTCGCCGGAAAGCACCAGGAAATCCTCGGGCACGGCGTTCAGGATCGTGGCCATCTGCGAAATATTGCCGGAGGCTTCCTTGATGCCGATGATGTTTTCGATTTGCGAAAGGCGCGCGACCGTGGCGGGCTCGATATTCACGCCGGTGCGGCCCTGCACGCTGTAAAGAATAATGGGCAGGCTGACCGCTTCCGCGATGGCGCGAAAATGCTGGTACAGGCCTTCCTGCGTGGGCTTGTTGTAATACGGCGTGACGGAAAGGATGCCGTTGGCGCCAAGGTCGGCAAGTTCGCGCGCCAGGGTAATCACTTCATGTGTGTTGTAGCCGCCCGCGCCCGCAAGGACCGGCACCTTGCCTTTCGCCAGCTCCACGGCAATTTCGACGACGCGCAGATGTTCCTGATGCGTGAGCGTCGGGCTTTCGCCGGTGGTCCCGCAGGGCACAAGAAAATTAATCCCCGCATCAATCTGCCGCTTGATTAGCGAGCGCAGCGTGGGTTCGTCCAGCAAACCATCGCGGCGAAACGGAGTAACGAGCGCAGTGCCAGTTCCGGTAAACATGGGATGATCCTCCAGGTCCAAATCAAAAGTTCGCAACATCTCCAAAGGCCCTTTCGAAAAACCTTGCGCAGCGCGACGCGATCACGGTGCAGCCGATGACACGCTGGGGCGTCCGAGTTCGTTCAGGATTTCGCGAAACTCGAAGACGCCCTTCTTTCCTGCGATCCATCGCGCGGCGAGCAGAGCGCCACGGGCAAATCCTTCCCGGCTCCGCGCCGTGTGGCGCAAGGTGATGGTGTCCGCCGGCGAATCGAATCCGATTTCGTGCGTGCCGGTATGAGCGCCGGCGCGATTGGCGCTCAGCGAAAGCGAGCCGCCAAAACCAGCGGCGCGCATCTCTTCGGCGAGTTTCTTCAGAGTGCCGGAGGGCGCATCTTTCTTTGCGGAATGATGAATTTCCCAGCCCCAAGCTTCGTATTCGGGATGCTGCGCAAAAAGAGCGGCCGCGCGCGCAACGGTTTCGATGAACAGATTTACGCCGATGGAAAAATTCGGCGCGTACACCAGCGCGCTGCCCGCGGAAGCAACAGCACTGCGCACTTCCGGCAAATGGTCGTACCAACCCGTCGTGCCACACACCGTGTTCACGCCAAGCGCGGCCAGCCGGCAAAGATTCTCGGGCGCAACGGCAGGTGCGGTGAATTCGATGGCGACGCTGGCGCCATTCAGCGATTCACGGGAAAGCGTGGCAATGTTGCCTAGATCGAAACGCGCGCGCACCTCGAGACCACAATCGGGAGCAAGCGCCTCGACCAGGCTGCCCATTTTGCCGGTGCCGACAATGGCCAGTGGAATGCTCATAAAGGTGCGGCTCCGGTCGTAAGAAGCTGGCGAACCATGCGTGCGTAAATCTCCACGGCGGCGTTCAACTCCGCTTTCGCGATGCGTTCTTCGGCGGTGTGCGCCACATGAATGCTGCCGGGGCCAATCAGAAACGGCTGGCCCCACGTGCCGTTGAATGAAGGAATGTCCGTTGTGAAGGCCACGACGGTGGTGGGAAATCCGTCGAGCGGCGCCATATGAACCGCGGGAAAATACAGGACTTCGCGGGCTTCGACGTTGCTTGCGGATGCCGCACGCGCCACTTGGGCGCGAAGCACACTGGGTTCGCCGACCAGACGAAACATAAGCTCCGCGCGCGCTTCATCCGCCACGACATTGGGAGCGCGTCCGCCGGAAAGCGTGCCAACGTTGAGAGTAGTCTGGCCAAGAACGGCATCGCTAGGCAAAGGAATCGCGCGAATTTCGGCCAGCGCATCGAGCAGCGCATGAATGGCGGAGTGGCCGAGTTCCGGATACGCGGAGTGCGCAAGTTTGCCGCGCGCGGTGAGTTCGTAGCGAAGAGCGCCTTTGCAGCCCACGGCAAGCCGGTTTTCCGTGGGTTCGCCGTTGATCAGGAAGCGCGAGCCTCGCGGAGCGGCCGCGGCCGTCTTGGCGCCGACGCTGTTGCGTTCCTCGCCGACAACAAACAGCAGTGCAAAGTTGCGTGTGCCGCTCTCCAAAAGCAATTCAGTCGCGGCGACCATCGCGGCAATAATCCCCTTGGCATCGCACGCTCCCCGGCCATGAATGTGCTTCCCGTCTTCGCGCGAAGAAAAAAACGGTGGCACGGTATCCATGTGCGTGGAAAGCGTCACAATCGGCTCGCCGAAAGCGACGAAGAGGTTGTCGCGACCTGGCGCGGCGGTCTGGCGCTCCACACGCGCGTTGTGCCGCGCGGCCAGCATCGAAAGGTGCGCGAACAGATAATCCGCCACCGGTTTTTCACGGCCAGTGGTGGAATCGAGATCAACGAGCCCGCGCGTCAGTTCAAACAGATTCATACGAACCCAATTTTGTCTGGAAGGAGCGAAGAGAAAGGAAGAAAGCGCGAGGAATTGCTCGGGCTGCTGCCTCTCGATAGCGCTCCACCCGATTTCCGGATGACAGTGACCTGGCCTTGGACCAAGTCCCCAACCGCCTCTGTTTCAGCAACAGCAGCGATTTCGGCGGCGAAAACTCCGGGCCCCTTTCGCCCGCGTGCCCGAAGCTGATTCGGAAAAACGCACGTGGCTACTAATGGCCGCCGCACCTCTATCAAGCTCTTTCAAAGTAGAGGAAATGCCCGCGGGTGTCAAACGAATCAACGAGCGGAACTATTGATGGTAAGCATCAGGAATTCGGAGACAGGGAATGCCCTGAAACGGGCGGCCGCAATATCTCGCAATAAAAAAGGCTCCGAAAGCTTGCACTCCCGGAGCCTGCCATCTTTTCTTAAAGTTTAGAATTCGTAGCGCAACGCAATCTGCATGATGCGCGGGTTCGTGAGCAGGCCCGAGTAGTCGCCGAAACTGCCGCCACTGCCCAGAGTCAGGGCCGAGGAGAGCAGGCTGGACTGCACGTCGAAGCGAACGGAGTTTGTAAGGTTAAAGGTCTCCCAGCGGAACTGCAGGCTATGTGATTCCTTCCAGGGCATCGTCCAGCGCTTGGAAACGCCAAGATCAATGCCAAAGAAGCCATCGCCGCGGATCACGTTGCGCTGGCCAGACTCGCCCGCGTAGGCCGGGGCGAAGGAGTTGATGGCGGCAGGTCCATTAGCGAAGATGTTGGGCGTGCCTGTATTGAAGTAAGCACCGGTCTTCACGGGTGCAATCAGGTCGGCGTTGCCTTCTTGCTCAAAGTTCGTCGGGAAGTTGCTGTAACCATTGTCCACGTTCACAGGGAATCCACTTGTCCAGCGGAACAGTCCGGAGACTTGCCAACCGCCAATGAAGGCGTCCACCAATCGGCTGGAACTGCGGCCGACTGCACGGCCGCGCCCGAAAGGCAGCTCGACAAGCCAGTTCGCGTTGAACTGGTGCGTGGCATCGTAGGAAGAGACGCCGCGTTCCTGGTTCGGATTCCACGCGTTGATGACGATGTTGTTGAGGCTGCTGGTGTAGCTGGCCGGGCCGATTCGTTCGGCATCGGAAGCCAGATCGATGGATTTGGAAAAAGTGTAGTTCAGGTCGAATTGAAATCCATTCACCATGCGATGCCGCAGCGTCACTTGCATGGCGTTGTAGTTGGCATTGGCCATGGAGCGCCAGGCGTAAAGCGAAGTGTATTGGGGACTGTAATAAGTGTACTGGCCGGTTGTGGGGAAATAGGAAACGTTGGAATTGTTGAAATCGGGGATGCCGTAGGAATCGAGGTTGTAGAGAGCCAGCGAATCATTGAAGCGCTGGCTGCAGAAAAGATCAAAGGCGGCGACAACCGGGCTGGTCGTTGCCATCAGGATTGGATTGCCGTTCGCATCGGTGCCGGTGCAGCCGCTCAAGGTGTAAGCGCCTCCCGGACGGAGAGGCTGAATCTCGTCAATCCAAAACTGCTGCACATTCGTGGGAACCTGATTGGGATTGAAGGAGAGTGTCGCCGTGGTGCTGCCGGCATTGAGTTGCGGCCGGAACAATTTTGCTAGCGCCACTTCCGCGCCAAAATAATCGATCCCCGCCTTCTTGTCGTAGATATCCAGAGGCATGGCCATGTCATCCTGTGCCAGGAGCCTGTGAGAGAGGCGGCCCACGTAAGCAACATCCAGCGAAAACCCGGAACGGAGTTCCCGGCTGACGGCGAGATCCAGTGTGTAGGAATAGGGCGTTTTCAGAGTGTCGTCCACACCCCAAGTGATCGCGGAACCGCCGGTATTGAGACTGCTTGGGAAAGCTACGGGATAGGTTCCTGGTGGCGGTGGAATAAAGATCTGAGCCCCGGTGTAATCGGTGGTGGGAATCGTATTCATGGACGTGAGTCGCGGGGCGGTCAGGGATGTCTGGATGTCGGAAGGATTCGACAATTGGGTGGACAGTCCGAACGAGCCATTCTGATCGAATGTGTCGGCAAGGCTCTCTCCCACACGGTCATACACGATTCCAAATCCGGTGCGGATGCTGGTTTGACCTTTTCCGCCGAATAGTGCGCCGAGGAGTCCCGAGGAAGCATCCGGAGCCCAAGCCAGCGCGACGCGCGGAGCGAAGTTGTGATAGTCCCAGTTGTAGAAACCCGCTTTACCGTTCGCCGGCCCGGCCCAATTGTAGCTAATCAGAGGCGCGGCGCTGGATGGAGTTCCCTCCAACATGCCACTGGCGCGTTCATTGAACCACGAGTTCAGGCTAGTGGTGGGAGCTACCTGAAGGCCATTGACCTCCCAGGGCGGGGAGAAAAGCGAATAGCGAAGGCCGAGCGTTAGCGTCAGCGTCGGTTTCACCTTCCACGAGTCCTGTGCATACATCTCGTAAGAGTCCTCGCCGAAATTGCGAGTGACTGGAGCTCCCTGCGCGAGGGCATTCCCATCTCGGCCGTAGTTGTAGTAGGCGTTGACCAGGGTGACCATCCCCAGCAATGAGGTCATCGGATAGTCATAGTTGCTGACAAAAGTCGAGTCCACCCCAGGATAGCCGTTATTTGCCGGGTTCAGTTGCGAGGCGGTCGTGGAGGAGAGGCCAGAGCCGGCTAGCCAATCCGGATTCGCCGAGCCACTGCTGAAGGAATTGTTGGTGCTGCTCGAAGGGCTGCGGAGAATCCCGATTTGAACCCCAAATTGAAGCGTGTGTTTTCCTCTCATCCAGGAAATGTCGTCGGTGAAATTATGGATGGGACGCTGAAACGAAGAGGAATACGTAATGCCCTGATCGAATGCCAGAAGATTGTTCCATGGTTCGTTGGTATCACCCAAGGTGCCCAGGCTCTCGCGGACAAAGCCGTAGCGGAAATTGTTGACGAGCGAAGGCGAGAGTACCGCCGAATAACCGGCGATGATGCCTTTATTGTAATTAACGTTGGACTGTTCGGGAACACCGCCCGGGAGAAACGGCGCACCGGCAGAATTCTCATTCGCAAGCGCGGCGCTAATGGAGAGCCGCTGTTTGGCGTCTCTTGTTATGTTGTAGTCGAGCTTCGCGATGTACCAATTCTTTGTGGTATCGGTGGGAGCGCGAAAGCGATAACCGGCGGTATTGACGAGGTCGCCTGTGGTTTGATCATTGGGCAAAGGATAGTTGGCCATGTAGCTGAGGACGGCGGGATCGGGACCGTGCGGACCCAGGCTGGTGCTGTCCATGGCTGTGATCTGTCCCGGTGAGAGCGCCTCATACCCTGGCGGAGCGGTGTAGGAAGCAAGACTTTTCCCTTGCACGGTGTTGCCGGGACAAAGCGTCGTGTTCAAGGAGCCATCGGGGTTCGTTTGGCAAAGGTATTGGATGACACCGTCGCGCATGGCCGCGGTGGGAACAGTTCGCAGAGCGCTGACAGATTCGGCATCGCGGTAACCCTCGTAGTTCAGGAAGAGAAAAAGCCGGTCCTTCAGGATGGGGCCGCCCACCGAACCACCAAAAATATTGCGATTTAGCTGGTTGGCCTTATTGGGCTGGTCGCTTGCGAGCTGCGAAGCCTTGATGAAGTAGTCGTTGGCGCTGAAAATGGAGTTGCGATTGTACTCGTATGCGGAGCCATGAAAATTGTTCGTTCCGCTCTTGGTAACCAATGCCACCTGAGCGGCGGAGGAGGCGCCTTCATCGGCGCCGTAGTTCGTGGTGGTTACTCGAAACTCCTGAACGGAATCAAGGGTGACGGGAAGAACCGAGGTGAAGGAGTGCGCGCCCTTGTCGTTTACAGAGATGCCATCGAGGGTAACGTTGCTCTGATCGCTGTGCGAACCATTGACCGAACCGCTGCGGGTATCTACGTCCGTGTCAATGTCGGGCCGGTTGCCGGTATAGACGACGCCCGGCTGAAGACTCAACAGGTCGGGAACGTTTCGGCTTTCCAGAGGAAGCTGTTTCACCTGATTTTCTCCGAAAGCTATGCCGAGAGAGGCGTCGGTTGTATTGATGGTCTCCGCCATCGCAGAAACTTCTACCTGCGTGCTGAGAGAGCCGACTTGGAGCACAACTGTTACAGTGTTGGGAACATTCACCAGGAGCTGGAGATTCTTCTGCTCGTACTTGTTGAAACCGTCTTTTTCCACGGTCAGGACATAGGTGCCCGGGGGAAGGGCAAGAAACTCAAACTCACCGTTGGGGGAGCTGGTGGCGTCGCGTTCGAGGCCCTGCGCCGGATTGATCAGGGTAACTTTGGCGCCGCCAATCGAGCCGCGGGATTTGTCGAGTACAGTGCCATGCAGGGAAGTTGTGCCGATCTGAGCGGAGGCGCCCGTTAGGCCCAAAACCAGCGAGAAGGTAAGGGTGAAAAATAGCCGCCTACAAAAAGAAATATGCATGGTGTGCTCCTTTCGAGAGCGAGTTTGTCCCTGCACCGGAATGAATGAACGGTTTCCGAGTGGAAAGAGAATTAAAAATCGGTCGACTCCTCGGCAAGCCCGACCGGTTTTGCCACGTTTCCCCGGTACCCAGCGAAAACATTGGGGAACATTCTGGCGTATCCGCGCGCAAAGTCAAGGGTTACAAGGCCCGGCCTGCCGCTGAAAACTGCATGCGATGTATAAAGGGATTTAATGGGCGAAATTTGCCCGCGGAACCAAACGCAATTACAGTTCGAGAGTCCTCAGGGGGACGTGCTGGGACGCGACCAGAACTTCGCCGGTGAACGCGCATTCGGCGGGACGGCGGCGCAACGCTTCTTCGGCGGAAATGCGCACGAGATCCGGATTATTGTTTTCCTGGGAGATGTGCGCGAGCACCAGATAGCGCGCGCGTGAATCGAAACCTTCGGGATCGGCGAGGAATTCACTGACGGCGTGATTGGAAAGATGACCGGTGCGCGAAAGTACGCGCTGCTTCACGACCCATGGGTACGGGCCGACCTTCAGCATATCCAGATCGTGATTGGATTCCAAAACCAGGCAATCGCACTCGCGCAGATGAACCTTGACGAGTTCCGGCATGTAACCCAGATCGGTGCAGATGGCGATCTTCGTACCGTTAGTCCGAAACGTGAAACCGATGGGGTCCGCGGCGTCGTGCGGGATTGCGAAGGCGTGCACTTCGATATCGCCAATGGAAAAGCACTGCCCGGCTTGAATAGACTCAACGCCGTTCAGCCGTTTGCGAAACGTGTCGGGAAGAATGCGCTGCAGCGCGTCCATGGTCGGCTCTGTAACGTAAAGGGGGGCTTTCCAAAGGCCGAGGGCTTGCGGGAGTCCGTTACAGTGGTCGGTATGCTCGTGGGTGATCAGGATGCCGTCGAGGTGGTCGAGATCCTTTTCGATGGCGGCAAGGCGGGCGAGAGTTTCGCGCTTGCCCAACCCGACGTCCACGAGGATGCGAGTGCGTTCGGTTTCGAGCAGCGTAATGTTGCCCGAACTGCCGGACGCGAGAATGGAAACGCGCAAACCGATGGAGAATCTCCCGGAAGAACGAAAATCGAAAAACGAAACGCGAAACTGGGAAGATAATGGCAGAGCGGGAAGTGCTCGTCAACGACTTCGCAAAAACAAAAAAGTTCATTCAATCGCAAAAACCGCTGTGACTGTGGCGCCCTGCTCCACCTTTACCGGAAAGAGATGAAGTGGCAGTGGTGGTGGTGGTGGAGGAGGCGCTAACTTGAAGGCCATATCGCCGCCGCCCCGACGGTGAAACGTGGATACTCTTTCAGGCTCGGAATTGCTCATGTAAAGCAGATCGCCGAGTTTGGAGCCCACCTGCTTGGCCATCTGATCGGCGAGGGCCCGCGCCTTTTGGACAGCATCACTGCTGGCTTTCGCCGAGAGCTCTTCGGGGTTGCTTACGACCCACTCCACGTCCTGAACCATGTTCGCCCCGGAGCGGATAGCGATCTTGAGCCCATCTTCAGCTTTGGCGACAGGAACATCCACTTTCCACTCCTGCACGGCTACGAATTCCGGCATGTTGGCTTTGCCGGTTCCATACTCTGTGTCGCGGCTCCGGTCGATGCGAATCGTCTCGGTCTCAATCGCCTCCTTTGGAACGCCGCTATCCAATAGGGCTTTGGTAATCTTGTTCGCAGCCTGGACATTTTGGTCAATGGCGGACTGTTGCGTCGCAGCGTAGTTCTTGAAGCCGAATCGCAACTGAGCAATTTCAGGGTCAACGTGTAAAGTCGCACTGGCGGTGACCTGGATGGTCTTGTTCGAGCGGCTTACCTGGACATCCTGCGCATGTGCACAAGATAGCCCGAACAGAACAGACGTAGCGAAACACAGCCCGATGCGCATGATCATGTGATTCCTCCGCATGAATATAGAGTGACAACAGAAACAGCACCACAGGAAACGTTCTTCATTTATTTGACACCACAGAGCCACTAATAGTTGCCGAGGCGCAAGGCGAAAATC
>CAYOOS010000108.1:0-11081 GCA_964405585.1 uncultured Acidobacteriaceae bacterium
CTCAAGGAACTGCTGGGTTCGGCAAGGAACGTCGCCATGCAGTTCTCTCCCAACAACCTCATCTTCACGATTTCCCTGGTGGATGCGGGTACGGTGGATCTTGTGCGTGGCATGGGCGTAAACGTTGTGACTTCCGCCGACTTGATCGCAAAACTCGAAGCGGTCTGGACGCCGCAGCAGATCGCCACACACTTTGCCGCGCGCGACTCCGTGGATCGCATCACCACGGCCGCCTTCCAGGAAATGGGCCGCAGGGTAAGCGCGGGAGGAACCACTGAATTCGAAATTCAGCAATGGCTCGTGGAAGCCTTCCGCAGAGATAATCTTGTCGCGGACGCTCCGCCGCTGGTCGCCGTCAACGCCAACAGCAGCAACCCGCATTATTCGCCCACGGCCGAACACAACTCGCCCATCCGCCGCGGCGATTTCGTTCTCCTCGACATTTGGGCCAAGAAGAATGTGCCGGACGCCGTTTATTACGACATCAGTTGGACCGGCTTCGCCGGAGCGCAGGCTCCTGAACGCGTACGCGAAATATTTGAAATCGTTCGCCGTTCGCGTGATGCCGGCATTCAGAAAGTTCAGCACACTCTCGCCGCTGGAAGGAAACTCGCCGGCTGGGAAGTAGATAAAGCCGCGCGCGATGTGCTTGCCGCCGCCGGATATGCACCCTACCTGAATAATCGCGTTGGCCACTCCATCGGCACGGAAGTTCACGGCAACGGCGCCCACATGGACAACTTCGAAGTGCACGACGAAAGGGAAGTGATTCCGAATACCTGCTTCTCCATCGAGCCGGGAATCTATCTCCCCGAGTTTGGCTTGCGCAGCGAAATCAACATGCTCACGCACGATGCTTCAGCCGAAGTGACTGGGATGATCCAACAGGAACTGGTCCTCTTCTGAAGCGTTCGCTCAATCGTTCAAAAAGTCGCAAGTCTTTGTGAACGGACCACCCGGTTCAAGAGGCGCCACTTAGCGTGTTAGACCCATCTGGTACGCAAGCACAATCTGCGTCACCAAATACTGATAATGCGCGTCAGTGTCCTGCAGTTCCGCGTCGGTCTCCTGCAATTCCGCCTGGCTGAACTCCACAATCGAGCTCAACCCCAGCTTGTAGCGTGCGCTTGCAAGCTCCAGCGCCAGCGCTGCTTGCTCCCTCAGTTGCTTCGTCACCGACAAGCGTTCGTACGCTTTTTGCGTATCCAGCCAGCTATTCCGCACGTCGCGCGCCACATTGTCCTGCAAATCCTGCAGCTTCTTGCGCCTCAATTCCGTTTCCAGGTCGGCGCTCTTGGCTCGTGCGTTAAACAAGAATCCGTTGAACACCGGGATGTTGATGTTCACACCCACCGCGCCATACCAGTTGGAGATATGGTCGTCGCGAACCGGCGCGGACCCCACCACGCCATTGGCGCTTACCGTCGGCCACCACAGGTCGTGTTCCGCTTTACCGAATTTGCTCGCTGCCGTCACATCGTTTTGCATTGCCCTCACTTCCGGCCGCTGATTCAAGGCTTCCTGAATCAAAGGAGCAGGATCCACCGCCGGAGCCGTGGCTTGTGACGCGGGCTCCGCAACCGCAAAATCCTGCCTGTCGGGAAACCCCAAAATGGCGGATAGCGTGGAGAGTGACGCCTCAGAATTGTTCTGCGTTTCCAGCAGAAGCAGTTTTGCACGTGCCAGGTCCACTTTGCTGAAACTCAGGTCAATGTCCGATCGCAACTTGGCATCCGTCAACGCCTGAATCTGATCCACAAGATTCTGCCGGGCCTTGACCGTCTCCTCCGCGACCAGAAGCAGCGCTTTCGTTTCCAGTACGTTGTAAAACGCTTCGTCCACGGCCAGGACGATTTGTTGCTGCGTGGCGATGGCGTTCTCGTCCTGCGCTTTGGCGGCAAAAACTGAACTCGAGACCAGGTTTTGCGTTCTACCGAAATCCGTAATCAATTGGCTCACCGAAGCCCCGGCCGCTGCTCTCGGATAGACGGTCGGATTTGTCAGGTATCCTGCGGAAATCCGGGTGCCCGGATCGGAGTCCACGGCAGTCACACTTAGATTCGCTTGCGGCAGCATCGCCGATCGCGCTTCCCGTACGAACTCTCTCGCTTCCAGAGCCTGCAGTTTTCCCACCGTGATTTGTGGATTGCTTTTGATAGCAGTCGTTTCTGCTTCTTGTAAGGTCAATGGCCGGCCGCTGCCGGGACTTGCCGTCGACGCTGACCCCATGGGTGGAGTCGCCGGAGATGCGGGTGCTTGCTGCGCGGTTGCGCGCGGTGCCATTGCCAGTGCCCCCATCAGCGCCAGGGTCATCACTATCATCCACCTCACGAGGCCACCTCCATATCCGTTGCCGGCTTTCTTCCATGAATCACCAGGTACACCGCAGGCACTAAAAACACCGTCACGACCACGGATACTCCCAGTCCGCCGATCACCGCGCGCGCCAACGGCGCATACTGTTCGCTGCCTTCTTCAATCCCCAGGGCCATCGGCAGCAATCCCAACAACGTCGCCAGCGAAGTCATCAGAATCGGTCGCAACCGCACCTTACACGCTTCCACTACAGCCTCCTTCAATCCCAATCCACGCTCGTGCAGTATCCCCGAGAACTCCACAATCAAGATGCTGTTGGATACCACGATCCCTGTCATCATGATCACGCCCATTAGCGACATGATGTTCAAAGTCGTGTGCGTCATCCAGAGGAACACGACCACTCCAGCAAGCCCCGGTGGTATGGCGGTCAAAATAATAAACGGGTCAATGAATGACCGAAACTGCGCCATCAGGATCAGATACACCAGGATGATGGAAAGGATCAGCCCGACTCCAAAGCGGAAGAACGACTCATGCATGCCTACCACCGCGCCTTGCACGCGCACGAGCGCGTTTTTCGGCAGCTTCAGTTCTTTCAATACTTGATTTACCTCCGAACTCACTCCACTCAGGTCCTCACTGTTGGGCATCACGTAGACGTCGATTACGCGGCGAATCTGGTAATGGTCCGCCTCGGTCGGTGTGTTGATCGGCTCTATTTTGGCAACCGATTGCAGCGGCGTATACGACGCGGAAGTGGCGGCGCGCAGCGGGATGTTGCGAAAATCCGACATGGTCATCGAGCCGATTTTTTCGTTGAAATACTGCACCGTCAGCATGTAGTTGTTTCCACTTTTCGGATCGATCCAGTAGCTGGGGGCGATCATGCCGTCGGAAGTCAGCGCCGTGATCACGTTGTCCACCACGTTTTTCGGGCTCAATCCGAGCAAGCTGGCTTGCTTGCGGTCGATATTCAATTCCAGCCCGGGATAATCGATATCCTGGGGAATCAGCACGTCGCTCACCCGCTTCGACCCTTTCAGCTGCAGGGCTATTCCCCTCGCGATTCCATACCCCTCGTCCAGATCGTTATCGCTCACCTGAATGTCCAGCGGTGCCGGCAAACCCTGATTTACCACCGAATCCACCAGCCCGCCGGCCTGAAAATACGTGCTTAATTGCGGCAAGTCGCTGGCCAGCCTTCTCCGCACACGTTCCATGTACTCGTAAGACCCCACCTTGTGGTCTTCCGTTAGGTTCACCTGCACAAACGCCGTGTGCATGGCGGAGTTCGTCGTGTAGATCGCTGAAAGATCCGGCGTGATCCCGATGTTGGAAACAATCATCTGCAGTTCGTTCTTCGGTATTACCGAGCGGATGTCTTCCTCCACCCGCGCGATGAATTTGTCGGTAACTTCCAGGCGCGTCCCCGAAGGCGCCTTCACATTGATCACGAATTGCCCGGGATCGGTTCGCGGAAAATACGCTCGCCCCACGAACGGGAAGATTCCCCCGATCAGCAGCACTATGCCTCCTAGAATGTACAGAGCCGTCCGGCCGGGTCTTCGCAGGGTTCGAGTCACCTGCTTCTCGTAGAAACTCAGCATTCGCTGGAATAGTTCGTTGAATTTGCGAACTACTGTCGCCAGCGTCCCCTTCCGTTTTTCGTGGCTCTCTTCTCCATGCGTGTCCAGACGGATGAAACGCGCGCAATACAGCGGCACCACGGTCATCGCAAAAATGTACGAGGCGAAGATGGAGAGCACCACGCCGAGAGCCAGGTCTGTGAACAGATACTTGCTTACCCCATAGAAAAAGGTTACCGGAAAAAAGACAATCGACGTGGTGGAGGTGGCCGCCAGCACCGCCAGCGCTACTTCCATTCCTCCCTTTTCCGCGGCCTCCCGCGGCGCTACTCCCTGTTCCATGAAGCGGAAGATGTTCTCAAGTACAACCACGGAGTCGTCAATCAAGCGCGAAAAGGCCAGTGCCAGCCCACCCAGCAGCATCGTGTTGATCGAACCGCCCAATCCATTCATCACCAGAAGGCAGGTGAGCGCCGACAGCGGAATCGACAACAGCACCGCAAAGGTCGCCCGCGGGCTTCCCAAAAACAACAGAATCATCAGCCCGGTCAACGCCAAACCGATTCCGCCCTCTTTCAACAGGTTCTTCAGCGCCGTTTTCACAAAGATGGACTGGTCAAACACCACGGCAGTCCTTAACGAATCCGGAACGTCCACCAGATCTTTTGTAGCTGCTTTAATCCCGTTTACGATGGCAATCGTGTTGCTCTCCCCGCCCTGCTTCAGAATCGGAATGTATACGGATTTTTGTCCGTCAATCCTCACGATGTTGGTCTGAATGGCCCCGGCGTCCTCCGCCTTGCCCACATCGGCAACCAACACCGACCCCAACCCAACGCTCTTCAGCGGTATTTGGTTGATCTCCTCGGCCTTGGGCACTTGGCTGTTCGCGTAAATGTTGTAGTCCCGATTTCCGATGCGCACGTCTCCAGCCGGCAAAATCAAATTCGAGTTATTGATGGCATTTACCACATCCATCAAACTCAGTTGGTGCGCTTCCAGCTTCATCGGATCCACGAACACCTGGATTTGCCGGTACGTTCCGCCAAAGGGTTGCGGCACCGAAGCTCCCGGCACATTCGCCACCTGATTTCTCACCTGGAACTGTGCCAGATCCTTCAGTTGTGTTTCGCTCAGTCCTTCACCCTTCAGCGTGAGCAGGCACACGGGCAAACTGGAGGCATCGAACTTCAATACCACTGGCGGCAAGGTTCCGGGCGGAAGCCTGCGCAAGTCCGCCATGGCCAGATTGGCGATGTTACTCAACGCCGCGTTCGAATCCGTTCCAGGCTGAAAATAGATCTTGATCAGGCTGACACCCGTTAACGAGCGCGATTCGATGTGGTCGATGTTGCTTCCCAGCGTGAAGAACCGCTCAAACGTATTGGTGATGTCCGCTTCAATCTGTTGCGGCGGCATGCCCGCGTAGAATGTAGCGACGACGACAACAGGAATATTAATCTCCGGAAACAGGTCCACGGGCATACGCACCACGGTCGTCACGCCCACCACCGCAACCACCAGGCAGACCATGATGATGAAGTAGGGATAGGCCAGGGCAAACTTTGGCATTAGTTACCTCCCTCGGCGCTAGGCCCGCCGGTAGGAATCTCTCTGTGCTGCATCTTCGTCACAACGCCACCCCCGTAGCTCGTTCTTTCTCGTGAATCACCAGGTACACCGCTGGCACCAGAAACACCGTCAGCACCACTGAAGCGCCAAGTCCCCCGATCATCGCGCGCGCCAGCGGTGCATATTGTTCGCTGCCCGCCTCTATCCCCAGCGCCATCGGCAACAGCGCCAGCAGCGTTGCCAGTGAGGTCATCAGTATCGGCCGCAACCGCACTTTGCACGCTTCGACGACCGCTTGTTTCAATTCCATTCCGCGCTGGTGCAATATCCCCGAAAACTCGACGATCAGGATGCTGTTGGACACCACAATCCCCGTCATCATGATCACGCCCATCAGCGACATGATGTTCAGCGTCGTATGCGTCATCCACAAGAACACCAACGCGCCCGCAAGCCCGGGTGGGATCGCCGTCAGAATAATGAAGGGATCGATGAACGACCGGAATTGCGCCATCAGAACCAGGTACACCAAAATGACGGAAAGGAGCAGGCCAACTCCGAAGCGAGCGAACGATTGGTTCATGCCCACGACCGCTCCCTGCACGCGCACTCGCGCGTTCTTGGGCAACGTCAACCTCTTCAGCATTTGTTCAACTTCGCTGTTTACCCCGCTCAGGTCCTCGCTTTTCGGCATCACAAAAACATCGGTCACCCGGCGGATCTGGTAGTGGTCCACTTCCGTGGGCGTGTTGATCGGTTCGATCCTGGCCACCGATTGCAGCGGCGTATACGCCCCGGAATTGGCCGCCCGCAGCGGAATGTTGCGGAAGTCTGACATGCTCATCGTGCCTAACTTTTCGTTGAAATATTGCACCGTCAGCATGTAGTTGTTCCCGCTCTTCGGATCGATCCAGTAGCTGGGAGCGATCATGCCGTCGGAAGTCAGTGCCGTGATCACGTTATCCACCACATCCTTCGGCGTCAGTCCAAGCAGGCTGGCTTGTTCGCGGTCGATATCCAACTCCAATCCCGGATAGTCGATATCTTGCGGAATCAGTACATCGCTCACACGCTTGGAGCCTTTCAATTGCAGCGCGAGGTTTCGCGCAATTCCGTATCCCTCGGCCATCTCGTTATCGCTTACCTGAATATCCAATGGAGCAGGCAGCCCCTGATTGACGACCGAATCCACAAGCCCGCCTGCTTGCAGGTATGTGCTTAATTGCGGCAGATCGTCTGCCAGTTTTCGCCGCACTCGCTCCATGTACTCATAGCTCCCGACGCGGTGTCCCTCCTTCAGGTTCACCTGCACAAACGCGGTGTGCATCGCGGAATTGCTCGTATAAATCGCGGAAATGTCGGGGGTGATGCCGATGTTGGATACAATCATCTGCAGTTCATTCTTCGGTATCACCGAGCGAATATCCGCCTCCACCCGCGCGATGTATTTGTCGGTTACTTCCAGCCGTGTCCCGGTTGGCGCCTTGATGTTGATCACGAACTGCCCCGGATCGGTCCGCGGAAAATAGGCACGGCCTGCAAACGGGAAAACCAACGCTACGGCCAGCACGATGCCGCCCAGAATGTACGCCGCCGTTCGTCCGGGTTTTTCGAGGGAGCGCGTCACATGCTTCTCGTAATAGGCCAGCAGCTTTTGGAATATCCCGTTGAATTGCTGAACTACTTTCGAGAGGACTCCTCTTGATTTCTTTTGGCCCTCTTCGTGGTGTGCATCAAGCCGGATGAACTGCGCGCAATACAATGGCACCACCGTCAGCGCAAAGATGTATGAGGCAAAGATCGATAGCACTACCCCCAGCGCCAGGTCCGTAAACAGGTATCGGCTTACTCCGTAAAATAGCGTCACTGGGAAGAACACAATCGACGTCGTGCAGGTCGCTGCCAGCACCGCAAGCGCGATCTCCGTCCCGCCTCGCTCCGCCGCCTCCCGCGGGGTCGCTCCCTGCTCCATGAACCGGAAAATGTTCTCCAGCACCACCACCGAATTGTCAATCAACCGCGAAAAGGCCAGCGCCAAGCCACCCAGCAGCATGGTATTGATCGACCCGCCCATCCCGTTGACCACCAGAAAACAGGCCAGCGCCGAAAGAGGAATCGAGAGCAGCACGGCAAACGTCGCTCGCGGGCTTCCCAGGAACAGCAAGATCATCACTCCTGTCAGAACCAGCCCGATGCTGCCTTCCTTCAACAGATTCTTAAGCGCCGTCTTCACGAAAATGGACTGGTCAAACACCACCGCTGTTTTCAAAACGTCGGGAACATCCACAAGATGCTTCGTGGCTGCCCGCACGCCATTCACAATCGCTATGGTGTTGCTGCCTCCCCCCTGTTTCAGGACCGGGATGTACACGGATTTTTGGCCGTCGATTCGCACAATGTTGGTCTGGATCGCGCCGGAATCCTCTGCTTTGCCCACGTCAGCTACAAGCACGGTGCCGAGACCCACGGTCTTCAGGGGAATCTGATTGGCGTCAACCGGTTCCGGCACCTGGCTATTTGCGTAGATGTTGTAATCCCGATTCCCGATTCGCACATCGCCCGCTGGTAGAATCAAGTTTGAGTCGTTAACGGCATTCACCACATCCATCAGGCTCAGCTGATACGCCTCCAGCTTCACCGGGTCCACGTACACCTGGATCTGCCGGTAGGTGCCTCCAAACGGCTGCGGCACCGAGGCGCCTTTTACATTGGCCACCTGATTCCGCACTTGAAACTGCGCCAGGTCCTTCAGTTGTGTTTCGTTCAGCCCTTCTCCCTTTAAGGTGATCAGACAAACGGGCAGGCTCGAAGCGTCAAACTTCAACACTACCGGAGGCAGCGTCCCGGGCGGCAATCGTCGCAGGTCCGCCATCGCCAGGTTCGCGATGTTGCTCAGTGCTGCGTTCGCATTCGTTCCCGGCTTGAAATAGACCTTGATCAGGCTCACACCCGTTAACGAGCGCGATTCGATGTGGTCGATGTTGCTTCCCAGCGTGAAAAACCGCTCGAAGGTGTTCGTAATGTCTGCTTCGATTTGCTGCGGTGGCATCCCAGAATAAAAAGTCGCTACTACTACCACCGGAATGTTGATCTGCGGGAACAAATCCACGGGCATGCGTACCACTGTCGCTACGCCTACGACGGCCACCACCAGGCACAGCATGATGATGAAATAGGGATACGCAAGGGCAAACTTTGGCATTACTTGGCTCCTGCCGCCCCTGGTTGCCCGACTTCAATTTCCTTGGGAGTCACCTTCATGCCCGCGCGGAATTCGTTGCGGCTCCCGACCACCACGCGCTCGCCTTCGCTGAGCCCGGAAAGCACCTCGATCCGTGTGCTCCCCTGCAGTCCAAGGTGCACTTTGCGCTCCTCCAGCACGTTTTGCGCGTTGACCACCAGCACTGTGCCCTCGGGGCCGGTCATTTCCACAGCTTCCAGAGGCACTGTCAGCATTTGCTTCTTTTCCGCTTGCGTGAGTGTTGCCTCTACGTACATACCCGGTAGCAACTTTCCGTCAGTATTCTGAAAATCAATTTCCGTATGCATCGTCCTCGTTTGTTCGTCCAATGCGTCCGCAAAACGCGCCACCTTCCCAACGTAATCCTGATTCAAAGCTTGCACGTGCACCTTAATCGGATCTCCCAGCCGGATTCCGCCGGCAATGGATTCGGGAATCGGCAGCACCAGCCGCAACACCGAGATCTGTGCCAACCGCACCACTGGTTCCGATTGCGTGCTCGATGACGTCCCGGCCGCTATCAGTGAACCTGTATCTGCATACCGTGTCGTCACCACCCCTGCGAACGGCGCCGTAATCCTTGTGTAATCGGACAAGGCGGTGTATTGCGTTTGAGTTGCCTGCGCCACTTCCAGTGCTTGTTGTGCCGCGTCCAGTGCCGCTTGCGCACTCGCCACCTGCGCCTCCCCCCCGAGATCCTTCGCCTGAGCGTCATCAACATCCTGCTGCGCCACCAGCCCCGGTCTTTGCTGCGCCGCCTGGTTCAGACGGTCGTACATGGCGTGCGCCGCGGCGTACGAGGACTTGGCCCGTGTTAAATCACCTTGTGCGCGGCGAATCTCCTCTCTCGAACGCCGCACCGCGGCATCCGCCCCGGCCAACTGTGCCGCCAGTTCGGGTACTTCCAAAATCGCCAGCGTTTGTCCTGCCTTTACATGCGACCCGACGTCGACATAGATCGTTTTGATGTAGCCGGCCACCTTCGCATGGAGATCCACGTCTTGAAATGGTTTGAATGCGCCCGCCAGCGTCAGTGGGGTGCCCAGCCTGCCTTCTTCCACGCGAACGACGGCAGCCGCCGGTCCGGCAGCCGCTTCTTCACCACGGCTGTGATCGTCCGCCTCGGTTCGTGAATGGCCAATCCACCACCATCCCGCGGCGAGAGCTAGAATCAAGACCACCCCTGCAATAATTTGTATTTTTCGCGTCATTCCTGTTCCTTGATGTTCCGAGGAGCCGGCAAATCGTTCGGCTCTTCTTCATCCAGAGAAATTGAGACCCGCCTGAACCTAATGCGCTTTCAGCAACGTAGTGAACTGTGATCTTGGGGAATGGCCGCGAGGAACTACGCCGTCGGCGGCGGACGGAACCACAAGTTCGAGGAAAAATCGGGGGTGTTAACGACGTCTCGCCTCAGACCGCTGAGCAGGTGAGACTCGCGGCCATCCAGGGCCGCCAGCATATCACTGCAGCGTTCTTCCGGCAGGGTGTCAGCAGCAAATTCGCTTGAAACTGGCGAAAAATGCTGCATCTCGGCTGCCCCCACCGTGGCGCGGTTCCGCGCTTGGTGCTGTACGGATAGCCCGCCGGGGGAACGAAGGAGCGCGAGAAATGGGTTATAAAGAAGGAACCCTACGATGAGGACGCAAACGAGCGCGGGAAGGCGAGACCTCCGCAGATGTAATTCAGTGGACGTTCGTCTAGCTCTCATCAAAGTCACCAAGTCAGATTAGTAAGAATCGAGCGAAGGGTCAAGGGATGCCTCCCTGGCCATTTCAAGGGGGAAAACAAGAGGAATTTGTTGAATTGGGCATTCGTTGCGAGGTGCATATCCGCCCAAAATGGCTGGATGCGCACTTTGCTGTCACGGAAGTGCCGCTGGCGAAACAGATCGCGCTCCGACAATTTTGAAAGCATCTCACGGTCCAGGCTTATCGTGTTACTATCACCGCGAACCCATGAAAACTCCACGCAACATTCCAGTTTTCTTTCTTACGCTACTCTGTTGTGCACCACTTGTCGCGCAAACAACGCAGTCCCAGCCTCCCCCAAGCGGCCCCGCCATCGTCCTCCACGCCGCGCGCCTGCTCGACGTTGAAACTGGCCACATCACCGCGCCCGGCGAAATTCTCATCTATGGCGACTCCATTGCCGAAGTCGGCGCGAAAGTCACACATCCTTCCGGCGCGGAATTCCTTGACCTCGGGGACACCACTCTTCTTCCCGGCTTGATTGATGCGCACGTCCACCTCTTCCTTCATCCCGGCGCGGAAGATCTTCAAACCGTTCAGGAATCCGTCCCTCAGCGCACCATCATAGCCACGCTCGCCGCTCGCGACGACCTCATGGCAGGATTCACTGCC
>CAYOOS010000109.1:0-11062 GCA_964405585.1 uncultured Acidobacteriaceae bacterium
CGCGATGTATCGCAATCGGCTGGTGATTTCGTTGAACGTCAGCGCGCGAAAATGAAAATGCTGTGAGCGCGAGCGGATGGTGTCTTCCAGATCTTCAGGTTGCGTCGTGGCCATCACGAAGATCACGCGCTCCGGCGGCTCCTCCAGCGTTTTCAGCAGCGCGTTGGAAGCCTCACCGGTCAGCATGTGCGCTTCGTCAAGGATCACCACTTTGCTGCGCGAAGCGGCCGGGGCGTAGCGCACCATCTCCCGCAATTCGCGAATCTGGTCAATGCCTCGATTGGACGCCGCGTCAATTTCAATCACATCCAGTGAAGTCCCCAGCGCAATCTCCTTGCAGGAATCGCATTCGCCGCAAGGTTCAGCCGTCGGTCCGTGCACGCAATTCAGGGCCTTGGCCAGGATGCGCGCCGCGGTGGTTTTCCCGACGCCGCGCGCCCCGCTGAATATGTACGCGTGCGCCACGCGATTCATCTTGATCGCATTGGCCAGCGTTTCCGTTACATGTTCTTGCCCAACAAGGTCCGCGAAACTCTGCGGCCGCCATTTACGCGCAATCACTTGGTAAGTCATACGTCCTGGGTGCCCCATCCTTTGCGCTTTCTGCAAAGGGTGGGTTCATTTTCGGCGTCCGTCCCGAAAAAGTCAAAACTCTTTGGAGTGCGGCAGCTCGCTGCCGCTTTTGCGGAATCAGCCACTCTTCCCAAACCCGAATTCGAAGCACGGTTCGATAGACACGCCAGTCCGCTTGTAGCCATCGCAAACACGTCATCCTCAGAGCCGCGTCCGAGCGGCTCGAAGCGTCTCACCCAAATGTGTTTGGCAAATTAGTCTTACAAAATGGCAGGAACGCAAATCAGACAACCAACCGCCTTACTGAAAACATACAACTGAAAACTGTCCCCTGCTCCGCAAATCGAGGAACTTCGGGATCTCCGCGGCACACTCGGCTTACCCGGTACCGTTGCTCCCTTCCGGGCCTGGCGGGGTTCGCGGGACCTCGTTGCACAGAGCCCGAAGTTCCACGCTCCGGCAGTCGCGCAGTGCGAGACTGCTCTTACAGCTTAACACAACCCTTTCCCAAGCCTCACGCAGCCTGCACAACCTGCCGTTTCTCCAGCTATACTCCAATAACCGACGTGAGATGAACACTACGACTGAACCTCCCAAGGGCATAGCAAGACTGGCCGGCCGATTCGGCATGCTTCTGATGTTCGTCGCCACGGCAAGCACGTTGCACGCAACCACTCGCCCTGCCGAATATCAGCAAGTGCAAAAGAGGCTCGCCTCCGGTTGGAACACCTGGGAACCACGCAGCGTTCTCCTGCAAGTGCTGCTTCCCGAAGGGCTGGCGATTCGCACCGAACTCCATGAACAACTGCCGTCGGGTGACCACGTGCTGGAGTATGCGCAGATCGGGCGCACAGAAAAAGACGCGGAGGTCGTCCGCATGGGCGATCATGCGATGGACGGAAGCTACACCGATGTGACCGTGCAGTGGCATCAAACGACTGTGCGCTTTCAGAGCGCCACGCTCGATGACGATCTGCTTTTATTAATCACGCCGCTTCAACACGGCTCAGCCCCCGTGCGGATTTCGGTTGTGGCTGAAATGTTGTGGAACCGCTCTGGCAATGTGCATCGAATGGATGACCAAATCGAAGCCAGCCTTTCCGGCAAGTCCATCCGAATTTTTTCCACGGCCTCTCCGCTGAGCGATTCCGCCCATCCACCTTCGGAACCCCGTTTCACGTTTGACCTGAACGAGCCGATTGGCATTTCCACCGGTAGGAAACTCAGTCTTCATGAAATCACTCGAAAAATCGAGCAACGGCGAATCGCGCATGAGCAACAACTCGCCGCAAACGGTGGCGATGTGGAAGTCTTGCGCGTGATCGAAGCTGCCGTCGCCTGGAACACCGTCTATGATCCCGCGGCGAATCGCGTCCTTACGGGCGTCAGCCGTCCGTGGGATGTGAATTGGGGCGGTTATGCTCTGGGTGAGTGGGACACGTTTTTCGCCGCATACATGGCGGCCGAATTCAGCCGCGATCTTGCCTATGCGAACACGATCGACATGCTGAATGAAATGACCCCGGCGGGCTTCGTGCCGAATTACTCTGCGCCCACGATGTCCAAGAGCTTTGATCGCTCCGAACCGCCCATCGGTTCCTGGACGGCTCTGGAACTCTACAAGAAATTTCATGACCGCTGGTTCCTCGAAACCGTTTTCCCGGATCTGCTGCGTTGGAATCGCTGGTGGCAGCAGCACCGCGTTCAAGATGGCTATCTGGTTTGGGGCAGCGATCCCGTTGATGCGCGCCTATCCTCTCTTGCGGCTTCAGACGATTCCATCAACGCGCTGCTCGGCGCAAAACTCGAATCCGGTCTGGACAATCTCTGCATGTGGGATGGCACCGCATTCGATCCGCAAACCCATCACATGCTTCTTGCCGACGTGGGGTTAATCAGCCTCTACATCGTGGATTCCGAATCTTTGGCGACGATTGCTGAAACGCTTGGCCACGCTCAAGAAGCCGCCGAGCTGCAAGCACGCGCGAAACTCTACCGCGGCAAACTGGCGGAACTTTGGAGTGAGCCGGACGCGCTCTATCTGGATAAAGACCTGCGCGACGGCAAACCCTGGCCGCAATTCTCTCCGACAACGTTTTACCCGCTGTTAGCCCGCGCTGCTACGCCTGAGCAGGCTCGTCGTCTTGTGCAAACCCATTTGCTGAACGAAAAAGAATTCTGGGGCGAGTGGGTGATTCCAGCCTGCCCGCGCAATTCTCCCGCTTTCAAGGATCAGGATTACTGGCGGGGCCGCATCTGGGGCTCCATGAACTTTCTCGTCTACCTGGGTTTGCGAAACTATGCTCTGCCCGAGGCGCGCCACGCGCTTGCACAACGCTCGCGCGTGTTGCTGATGAAAGAGTGGACCAGCAAGCGCCACGTGCACGAGAATTACAATGGTTCCACGGGTGAGGGTGACGACGTTGAAAGCAGCGATCGCTTTTACCACTGGGGCGCCCTGCTCGGAATGATCTGGCTTCTGGATCAGCGCGACAGCACCCCGGGAACAAAGAATTAGCAGCACCTGCTCGCGTTGCCACGCAACGCAGCTTCACAAAGGACACTTCTTACCATGACTGACTTCGCCCGGCTTCAGCCACACGACATCCTGCAACTTCATCAGCAAGTCCGCGAACTTTACGATGCCTTTAAGGCGAAGGGCCTGAAGCTTAACCTGACGCGGGGCAAACCCTCTTCGGCCCAACTTGACCTGAGCGCCGAACTGCTCTCGTTGCCCGGTGCTGCCGATTACATTGCCGAAGGCAAAACCGATTGCCGGAATTATGGCGGCGTGCAGGGGCTGGTGGAAGCGCGCAGATTGTTCTCCGGGATTCTGGGCGCACCACCGGAACAGGTCGTCGTAGCCAATAATTCCAGCCTCGCGTTGATGCACGACACGGTTGTCTATTCGCTGCTTAAGGGAACGTGCGATTCTGCGGCGCCATGGTCAAAACAGGGAGAAATTGCGTTTCTGTGCCCGGTGCCGGGCTATGACCGCCATTTCAAAATCTGCGAAGACTTTGGCATCCGGATGATTCCTGTGTCGCTCGGGGAAATCGGCCCGGACGTGGACCAAGTCGAAAAACTTGTAGCGCAAGACGCCTCCATCAAAGGGATGTGGTGCATTCCCAAGTACAGCAATCCCACTGGCGCGGTTTATTCCGATGCGGTCATCGAGCGCCTGGCGGCGATGCACACAGCAGCTCCGGACTTCCGACTATATTGGGACAACGCCTATACGGTGCACCACTTGACGGACGAGCGCGTCGCCATCGCCAACATCATCGAACTCTGCGCCCGCCACGCCCACTCGAATCGCCCGCTGGTTTTCGGTTCAACCTCAAAAATTACGCTGGGTGGCGCCGGACTGGCGCTTTTTGCCTCCTCGAAGGACAACGTGAATTGGCTTCTTACGCGATTGGGCACGCGCACCATTGGCCCCGACAAAATAAATCAATGGCGCCACGTGCGCTTTCTGAAAAATGAAGCAGGCATCCTGCAGTTGATGGACAAGCACCGCGCTCTGATCGCGCCCAAATTCCAGAAGGTGCTCGATATTTTTGACGAAAAGCTTTCCGGTATTCCCAACGTCACATGGACCCGGCCCAAGGGCGGCTATTTCATCAGCCTCGACGTTCCCGAAGGCTGCGCGCGCCGCGTCGTCGCTCTCGCAAAAGATCTCGGCGTAGAACTCACCCCTGCCGGTGCCACGCATCCTTACGGGAAAGATCTCCACGACCGCACAATTCGTATCGCCCCCACATTCCCCGAATTGCCCGAAGTCACGCAAGCTGCTGAAGGAGTGGCCATTTGCGTACTCCTCGCCGTATTCGAGAAGCTGTCCAAGAATTCGCCGGTCTAGCGCCAGGAAAGATTGTCCATGAGGAACACTTTTCTTAAAGAATTACCCAAAGCGCTGTGGCGAGCCCGCTTGCCCATTCTCTGGATGGGACTCACCTACGCGGTCGGTGTGATTTCCGGTGCAGTCATGGTGCATGCCCACAGCAATTTCGCTCTCTCGTATCGAGACCATCTGGTCGGGCGCGCCCAAGCCAGCGATCCATCCGCGATCGCTTTGAACCGCGGCTTTCCCGTTCGCGCAGCGTTCCTTGATTGTGCGGGCAACCTCCGTGGCGCGGTTCCTTCCACAATGATGGGCCTTGCGCTCGTGATGCCTTTCCCATGGGCCGCCTTTCGGGGATGGATCGGTGGAATCGTCTCGGTGGATGGCGAGCACAACAGCCGGCTGAGGCACGGGCGCGAGGGACTCTACTATATCGGCGTACTGATTCTGCAATTGATCCCGTATTCGCTGGCGGGCGGGACTGGGGTTCGCCTCGGGCTTGCGTATCTCTTTCCGAAGGGGCGATGGGGCTATCCCGGATCCAAACGCTGGATTGGCCTTCCTTCGGAAGGTTTGCGCGACGTCGGCCGGATCTATGCGTTGATAGTCCCGCTCTTCCTGTTTGCCTCGTTGGTGGAGTTTCTGGCGGCGTAACTCGGGCTTCCTGGTCGCCCTGCCTGCCGCCTTGCCAAACACAACACATCCGCAAAACAACTTGCCGAACTCCCTGTCGCGTGAACTACACTTCATCACGGTTGGAGTTCCTCCCCAACCACCTTGTGCCTGCTCGCAGCGGGCGCAGGGTCCGCGCGCCAGCGCCGCGTCCCGTTCGCGGGACCTCCCCTCGTTACGGGGACATCACACCTGCACACACAGTGCAGGCAGGAGGAATTTGCATGAAAGCTGTTGTATCGCTTCTATTCGTATTTGCCCTAGTGTGTTCCGCGGCGCCACCCACCTACGCGGAGCCGCGCCAGGTCCTGCAGGGCACGGAAATCCATCTGACGCTCATCAACGACCTCAACTCGTCCAGCGCCCGCGAAGGTGATCCCTTTATCGCGGTTCTGGCGCAACCGGTGGCACTGGACAGCCGTATCGTCCTTCCCGCAGGCACGCGCGTGCACGGCGTTATCGGCACCATCCAGCGTCCCAAGCAGTTTGCGATGTTTCGCGGCCAGGCATACATGAACCTCACCTTCAACAGCATCGAGATCGATAGCCGTCTCATTCCGGTACAGATGAGTCTGTTGGCGATAGGACAGCCGCGCGTCAATTCAGACAGCAAGCGCCGCCGCGATGTGAAAATCGTGGAAGGCGAAATGGTGGAACAGAAGCACGACTACAAGGGTGACGCGGAGGGGTTGGTTATCGGCGGAGGCGGCGGCTCTTTGGTCGGCCTGGTCTTCAGCAACGTAGCGCGTGGTACGGGCATAGGCTTTGCGGCCGGAGCCGTTTACGTGGTCGCTCGCAAGGGCAAAAACGTTGAACTTCCCGCGCAGACGGGAATACTGGCGCGGCTCGATAGCACCATTACGGTACCGTTCATTGCCGCAAGCAACGACGCCACCGGCAGCACTACAAATTCCCGATAGCACAAGAAAGCAACCTCCTCTCAACCGCCCGCTCGTCCTAACGCGCGGGCGGTTCTTATTACGAGATGAGTAAGGCTGAGGTAATCAGACCGCTAAGTGGAGGGAGGTGGGCGCCGCGATTCCATCAGGGGAGAATCACGGCGCCCTAGAGGGTTCTGGCTGGGATATTCGTGGACTTTCCTAGGGGGTGAGAATTGACTCGAGGGAACAACGAAGTCCGGCCGAAACCAGTCCACTTTGTTTTCGAGTCTTACAGCTCAACTTCTGGACATGAGATGTGCAGGAGTGAGGCCACTGTGAGGATTTTCCAACTCGCTGGAAAGTCTACGTTTACGGCAGGCCAGGGAAGGACAGCTTGCTTCAGCGCGGGAAGCCGTCCCATTACGGGACAATCCCTGTGGAAATCCTAACGTCCTCACCCTCCGCACCTTTTCGCTTAACCCCCGGCAGAACTCCCCATTTAGTTTTTTTATCCGCTGCATTGATTTTTTGCGTTCCGCTCACCGCCTTTTTCCAATTGACGCTCAATAGAACGCCGCGATACCTTTTATCCATCAAGGGACCGCATGCCGGGCACCCAACAAATTAAGAAATTCCGGATCGCTCCATCTCAAGGAGATTCATGTCCAACGAACTGCGTAATTTTCTAGCCCTCACCTATGAGGAGCTGGAAGAACTGAATTTGAAAGCGAAAGAGCAACGCAAGAAACGCACTCCCTTCGGCAAAATCCAGGAAGAACGCCTGAAGTATCTTACCGACGAAAAGCGCATTAAAGCGGTCACGGTCCTTTTCTCCGACCTCGAAGGCCGCCTCCACATGCTCGATTACGACAAGAAATTCCTCATCAAGAGCTATGACAACCTCACCTTCGACGGCTCCTCCATCCGTGGCTTTACCGCTCAGCGCGAAAGCGATCTTCGCCTCGGCATGGATTGGGCTTCCTTCTACTGGGCCCCTGCTGACATCTTCGGCGGCGGCAAAGTTCTGGTCTTCGGCGACGTCATTGACAAGGATGGTTCGCCTTACAGCGCCGATATCCGAGGTGTCCTCAAGGGCTATGCCGACGCGCTCCAGAAGAAGGAAGACTACACGCTCAACGCCGCCAACGAGATTGAAGGCTTCCTGTTTCAGGGCGCCGACGCCGAGCGCACGTATCACGAGACCGGCAAGTTCGAGTATGTCAACACCGGCGGCTACTATCATTCGCTACCTGGAGATCCCCTGCGCACTTTCATTGACACCACCGCCGAAGTGCAGCGCGCCATGGGTTTCCAGAACGAGAAGGACCACCCCGAAGTTGCGCCCTCGCAGTTTGAAATCAACTATGGCTACACCGACGTGGTCGGCGCTGCCGACCAGATCCAACTTTACAAACTGATCTGCCGGCAGGTAGCCAACAAAATGGGGCTCACGGCGAGTTTCCTGCCCAAGCCGGTAGTCGGCGTGAACGGCAGCGGTATGCACACCAACGTTTCCGTCAGCAAGGAAGGCAAGAACCTCTTCTGGGATCCCAAGGGCGAGGAAAAACTCAGCAAGTTCGGCTGGGCCTTTGTTGACCGCGTTCTCACCCACGGCAACGACCTTTGCCTGGTGATGAATTCGAGCGTCAACGCGTATCGCCGCCTGGATCCGCACTTCGAGGCACCCAATCAGCTAAAAGCTTCGGCCGTTGATCGTGGTTCCATGATCCGAATCCCCATCGGCAACGAGCGCAGTATGCGTGTCGAATTCCGTGCTGTTGCGCCCGATGCCAATCCGTATCTCGTCATGTACTCGATTTTCAAAACCGGCCTCGAAGGAGAGACCGCGAAAATCAAGAACCTGCGCTCCGCCGAGCGCTATCTTCCGGACAACATTTACACCGCCATCGAAAACTTCGACAAAGTCGAGTGGACCGGCGAGTTGCTCGGTGCCGACGTCAAGGCTCGCTATTCCGATTTGAAGAGGGCTTCCGCGGATCGCTGTGCGCGCTCCCTCGGGACCATCGTCAAAGCTCCCGAAGTCCAGTTCCACCACGAGGTCTATAACCAGTTCCTCTGGAACAAGTTCTAGAACCAGGCTGTTTTCCGATGTTGCAGACTCCCTGGTGCTTGCCAGGGTCCCCGAAACGCCCGCCGACTTCTCCTGGCGGGCGTTTCGCTTCTTCAGTCGAGGTGGACGCGCCGTTATTTGTAGTTTTTAGAGGGAGTCGTGGTCAGAAATTCCACGCCGCAGCGATACAGCTTGCCGTTGGGAAAATCGGAGACGCTGGCGATGCGTGCGGGAACAAAGATGGCTGGCGCCTGCGGCGACTCGGGTGAGAAGGGCACGGCAATCATCACGGAGATGTTCACCAGATAGAAGTTCTTGGTTTTGAAGCTCATCCCGCCACGCGACATGTCAATGCACACCACGATGTCGTCGCCAAACGCTTCGCTGCGCACACAAGCAAAATAATTCACTTTCGCGCGCACGCGTTGCCGCCGATCGAGCAGCGGCGCGGGAACGGGCAGCGCTGCTGTCCGAGAAGCCGGGAGCGGTTGCCGAAGCGGCTTCGGGATGGCCGGTGCGGGTGGCGCAATCGAGTTAGGCGGCGCGGGCGGCAAATCCAGCACAGCGACAGCCGTTGGCGCCCGTGGGTGCTCTGCCCCAGAGGAAAGAGTCGCGACCACCGGGCGCAGCGAGGGCAGGTGGGTCGTCTGTTTCCACACCGTTGCCAGGCCGCAGTTGTCGCAATGGCGCACCAGCCCTCCATGAATCGCGCATACATCGAATTCAAAATCGCCATTTATTACGGTAAGAGGCGCATGGCAACTGCTGCATTCCAGAGAAATGACCAGGGGATGCTCTTCGGCTGACGGGGGCGGTGGAAACTCGATCTGCCAGAAATCCAGCGACTCATCCATGAAAGCCACGCCGTAGGTATGCACCCCTTCGCTTTCCGCGATTTCACCGACCACACGGATTTCCGCCTCACGATTGCTCACCATCGAGCGCAGAGTGAGTTCCTGCTCGGCAATCAGCTTTTTCAAGGAGACAATGCCCGCGCCGTGCAGGCTCAGCACCACCGTCTTGGTGACTTCAGAGAAGACTCGGCCCTCGGAATCGGTGCCGATCAGGAGAATAGGAACCTGCTTGGATATGCGTCCGCTACGACGATCCCTTTGGTCGGTCATCTTGGCAACCTGGGGAAGGGGCCAAGAGTTTTACTGCTTTCATGATAGCCGAGGGAGAGCGTTGAGGTTTAAGAATTCAAGCGCGTGTTGCCTGAAAGGAACGGCGAGCGCAATGCGGGTGCCAGGGAATCCCCGGGACAGAGTCAGGAGCCGCGTGCCGTCAAAGGACCACGCAGGCGAAAAGAATGGTGGCACAGTGTGCGATTAGCCGGCCAACAGCGTTTCCTGGCTGGCCACGGCTTGCCAACCGCGCTGGCCATAGACAAAAACCTGCATGACGCGAGACTGGCGGCTGAAGATGTGGCCTGCTTGCGTGCCGCGCGCCGACCAAACCGAGGTGATCACGGCGGTGTCTTGGAAGATGCGGATCCGCACATCCGACACGACAAAGGTCTCGTACGTTGCCGGCGCACTCTGCACATAGGCCATAAGGGCGTTTTTGTCCATCATGATGCCGTTGGGCGCCGTCCCGATGAAGTCCTCTCCATACACGCGGTGGAAAAATGAGGGATTCTTGAGTTGCACGGCCCGGGCGGTTTCCCGCACCAGGTTCACGAGTTCCTCGCGGTGCAATTCTGCTTCGGCGGCCATTTCCTTGCGTTCATCGGCATTGCACTGGGCTCGGGTGGAGGGGCAAAAGAACAGGAAGGAGGCGCACAGGATCATCGGCGCAATGATCGTTTTCATCGAAAACACCTCAACCATCTGACCTGGAAGGTCCGTATCAGAAAGCCGGCTCCTTTTCAGAGGTGACTGGCTCCAGTTGTGAGTATAACGAGGAAGACAAGCGCCGCAGAAGCGTGGTGCGGTGAGAGTAAGCAGCGAGAGCGGAAAGAAATGTGGCGCGTCCCGGCGGAGTGAGTTGGGGTTCAGGATCGCCGGAACGCGCCAAGGAGGAAACGAGGACTGCATTAAGCGTGAAGCGATTTGAAAATCATGCGGCCGCGCCTGAGGTATGCGTGTGCGGGCGAACGTCCAGACCGTCGCGTTTCAGGTAGCGGTACAGACTGGTCCGGCCAATGCCCAGAATTTGCGCGGCGCGCAGGCGGTTGCCATTACACATTTGTAGAACTTTCTGAATGTGGTGCTTGCGGATTTCGTCCAGCGAAAGCGGATGCCACTCTTCGTCATTGGCCAGGCGCGCGTTGCGATGCTGCAGGTGTTCGGGAAGGTCGCTGATGTCAATGAAATCGCCGGTGGCGGTGATGCAGGCGGTTGAAATCACGTTTTCCAGTTCGCGGACGTTGCCCGGCCAGGGATGCTGAAGAAGCAGCGTCTGCGCCCGGCGGGTGAGGCCCGCGATGGTCTTGCCGTAGGCATCGTTGTACTTCTTCAGGAAAAACTGCACCAACAGTGGAATGTCCTCCAGCCGCTCAGCCAGCGATGGAATGCGGATCTGAATGGAGCTCAGCCGATAGAAAAGATCTTCGCGGAAGCGCCCCGTAAGCACTTCGGCGCGCAGGTCGCGGTTGGTGGCGGCGATCAACCGGACATTCACCTGCTTGATCTCGGGGGAGCCGACACGCTGAATCTCACGATTCTGTATGACGCGCAGCAGCTTGGCCTGCATGGGCAGGGAAGTTTCTCCCACCTCGTCCAGAAACACCGTGCCCCCGTTAGCGTACTCGAACAAGCCCGGGCGTGTGTCCGTAGCCCCAGTGAAGGCTCCTCGCACATGGCCGAACAATTGGCTCTCCAAAAGGGTATCCACCAGCGCGGAACAGTTGCACACCGCCATGCGTTGCTGGCTCACGGGGCTGATTTGATGAATGGCTCGGGCAACGAGCTCTTTGCCCGAGCCGGTGGGACCGATTAGCAGAACGTTGGTGTAGTGGCGGGCTACCTTACGGGTGAAGTCGAAGACTTCCAGCATGGCCGGGCTCTTACCGATGATGCC
>CAYOOS010000110.1:0-11009 GCA_964405585.1 uncultured Acidobacteriaceae bacterium
GTGCCGCTGGATCGCTTCAGCACGACCACGCGTTTTCGGCTGAAGTACAGCGCAAGCCAGAACACCAGGCCAGTGACGAGAGAAACGAGCGTCATGATGATGTCGTGACTGGTGATGGTAATGATTCTGCCGGCGATTGTGATGATGTGGTCCGTGAACAAAATGTTCCTCCCGGCTGGGGTTTCTGAATTAACTATCCGTACGACATAAATCGTATTGCGTGGGGAATTATCCCAAGGCTCATTACCATTCGCTCGTCAGGCACTTCGGCCGGAACCTTTGTGGCGACACTTTCCTTGTGGCAAAAGTTCCGGCCGGTTTGAATGCGCGGTACTAGCGATGAATGCGGGGAGATGATCTCTCGAGCGCCGCGATCAAGTCATGCGCGGAGGCTGGAGCATCCACCCGCGATTCCGTGATAATCGTTGCGGCATTGACGGAATTTCCGTAGAGTTTGCGATTCGCTTCCTCATCCGGGTGCAGCGTCGCGCCTTCGAGGGAAATTCCCGCGAACGCGCCCCTTGCGCGAGAGTAACTCAGGATTTCCGCTCGCATATAAGCGTCGGTATCGGCGGAAGCGGATCGTCCGATCGGACCAGCCGCCGCGGAGACGTCCGCGCCCAACTTCACCTTGGTATGCAGCAAGCTATTTGCGCCGCGGTCGTTCATCACCAGAAAAACGAAGTCCGTGGCTTCTCCGCCGATCTGGAAGCCCACGCTCCCGCCCTCCAGCACAAACATGGCCGGCGCGCTCCAAGCTCCCGTGAAGTCCTTCCCCGTACGGCAAACCATCGTGCCGCGGCCATAGCTGCCGCCGACAACAAAGGCGGCCTTCAGAACGGAAGGCATCACGACGACGCAACGCGCCTTATCGAGCAGGTCTTGCGGGATATCATCCGGGACATTCAGGATTTCCTGCATGACCTTGCCTGAATTCTGAAGGCGATCCTCCACGGCTTTTGCATCGCCCGGATCTTTTGCGGATAAGCATGGCCCCAAAGCGAGCAGGCCCGCCGCGATCAAGGTACTCCATTTTACGAATTTCATTTGCAGCGCCTCCTTAAGCGACTGGTTTATTTGCGAAACGTCTTTGTTTCTAGAGGCGGGCTGATCCCCCCACACTTCTTGATTCCGCTACTGGAAGGGCAACTTCGCTTCCAGACGCGCAACAAATTCATTAATGGTCTGAGAATTCAATGGCATAAACCGATTTGTGGGACATTTCTGCGGCGATAGTGCGTCCAGTCGAAGGAAGAAAGTCTGTAATTTTTTCAAGGTGCGCCGGAAAAAGAAACGCGATTTCCAAGTACTAGAACCATGCCCTTTCCAGCGCTTCATTTCTTCTAAATCAAAAATACTCCGTAGCTTATGCGGCTTGGCAAAACGAGTGCTGTCTCCCTGGGCGTTGCCATTCTGGTGCAGCCCACACCATCAAGGAGGAATACCCTATTGTCACGCATACACAAATACGGCTCTTTCATTCTGTTGGCTCTTACTCTTCTCTCGCCTCTGTTGATCAACGGTTGTGCTGCACGTGCTTCTTATCGCGTCTACGACCCTGGCTACCAGGACTACCATGTGTGGAATGCCCACGAGGGCGTTTACTATCAGCGCTGGGAGGTTGAAACTCACCGCGACCATCGCGATTTCAAGAAACGCGACGCCGGCGAGCAGAAGGAGTATTGGACCTGGCGCCACAATCACCCCGACGAGAAGCACTAGCTTGCTGCCCCGGGAACGCCATTCTCCGGAATGGCGTTTCGCGGGTCCCCAATCAGCAGGTTGGGCCTCTCAAAATGAGCGCAGCTCCAGGGCTATCCCTCATTCCTAAGGCCATCCGGTAATTCAGGTTTCTGGTGACGCAGGACAACACCCCCAGCGCTGCGGAATTTCTCTTGGACCACCATCGGCGTGGGCGCCCATATTCTTGATATCGCTGCTTTTCCGCCCGTCTCCCGTACCGCATCAAGCGGAGCCCCGGGGCAAGAATTCATTGTGGAAATCATATCAATTCACAGAATTGCGGTTGCAAGGACAGGAGATAGGTGTAGAATTTGCCACACTTTGGGTGCCATGGGGGAATAGTCGTTGGTTCGTTTTCCTCTTATGCCTATTTCGAATCTAGTTTCAGGACGATGTGCCGTCGGGGTGCATGTTGTCCAAGCTTGTGCTCGAGGACCGGTGCCGCCGCGCTGCATCCAGCGGTGATTCCCTGGTTGTTTTGTTTTAGTCGGTGAAACTTTCGATAAAGCGAGGGATTCTTCATGAGATTTGATTTGAGAAAGGTTCTTGTTCTGTGTTTCTTTGTCCTCGTTTTCGCACTGCCGTCCAGAGCGCAAGAAACGCTGGGTGCCATCACTGGTACGGTGATTGACACCTCCGGTGCCGTTATCCCTGATACCACGGTGAAAGCAGTCAATCTCGCGACCAACCTTGAGGTGGTTGCCCACACGAACTCGAACGGTTCCTATCTTGTTCCGGAACTCCCGGGCGGAACTTATAAGGTCTCCTTTACGAAAAACGGTTTCAAGACCGAAACGCATACGCAGATTTTAGTGAACGGCAACCGCACCACCACCGTCGATGCCACTCTGGCGGTGGGCGCCGTCAGTTCTACGGTGGAAGTTACCGCCGTACCGCTGATGAATGAGACCGACACCACGAACGGCTACGTGGTTGATACGCAGACCATTGAGGAAACTCCACTCGGCACCGGCAGCTTTACGCAGCTCGCCATTTTGAGCCCGGGCGTGCACGCAGATTTTCTGGGTGGTTCCGGCTCGAACGCGGGCCTCGGCAATCAGGCGATTTTCTCTGCGGGGAACCGCGATACCAGCAACAGCTTCTCCTTGAACGGCATCAGCACGAACAACTTGTTTAACGGAAATTCCACCAGCCAAGTGGGAGAGAATCGCTTCGTCCTGAACACCGGTGAAAACTTCGGGGCGGGTGGCACGATTCAGACCAGCACTTCCGTTTACGCTGCGATTGGCCAAGCGCTTCCCACGCCCCCTCCCGACGCAATCCAGGAAATCGCTGTGAACGCCTCCATGTACGACGCGACGCAGGGCAACAATAGCGGCGCGCACATCAGCGTGCTCACCAAGTCTGGCACCAACGCAATCCATGGGGCGGTCTGGGAGCAGTTCCAGAACAGCGACATGAACGCCTCTCCCTACTTTTACAACGCCGCTGGAGTCGACCCCCTCACCAACGAGTTATACCTGCCCCGGCCCTTCCTGAATCGAAACCAGTTCGGTGCCACTCTTGGCGGGCCAATCAAGAAGGACAAGCTCTTTTACTTCCTTTCCTACCAGGGCGTGCGCATCGCTGATGCGGGCCCTTCGACGAAAAACGTTACCGTTCCGCTTTTTCTGACGGATGACCGCAGCACCCAAGGCATCATTAACATGATTCAGAACACTTACGGGAAGACGATCACCTCCACACAAATCAGTGATTCGGCGATGGACCTCTTGAACGCCAAACTTCCCAACGGACAATATCTCATTCCCAGCGCACAATTCACCGATCCCACAATGGCAAAAAACCTTGGCTACGATGCCGTTGTGCACGGTCCCAACACGAAGGCAAATGTCGATCAGGCGATTGGCAGCATCGACTATGTAATTAGCCCCAAGGATCGTCTGTCCGCGAAGTATTACTTTCAGAACGATCCTACCACCGACCCGTTTGGCGCCGTGGGCTCCCTCCTTGGCTTCTCGCAGCAACTTTCCGCGGGCAGCCAGGTATTTTCCCTCGGCAACACCGTCATTCTGTCTCCGAATCTTACTTGGGAACAACACGTTGGCTTCACACGGCTGAAGGCCTACGCGAGCACAGGACAAGGCTTCACCGCGAGTTCGATGGGTATCACGCTACCCGGCGGGGCAACGTTCCCGCAGTTCGATATCAGCAAGTCGGATCCGACCATTTCTAAAGGACTGGAGTTCGGCCCCAGCACCAGCTTTGGCGATGGCGGTATTTACCAAAATCAATGGGAATACGGAACCTCCATGAGCAAGGTGTGGAGAAAACACACCATCAGCTTTGGCGCGCTTTGGGACCACACGCAGTTGAATGTCATCAACAACAACTTGAACACGGATACGCTCGACTTCTCGAGTTTCCAAAACTTCGTGGAAGGGACTTTGCACGGCGGGGATGAGTTCGCGGGTTCAGCGAGCCGCTATTACCGCTCCAATACCATCGGTTCGTACATCAACGACAACTACAAAATGCGCAGCAACCTGACGGTTACCCTGGGCCTGCGTTGGGATATCGACGGGCCGCTCTCGGAAAAGTATGGCAGACTCACCTCGTTTAATCCCGCAAAGTATAGCTACGTGCCGTGTACGGTCGACGGAACTCCGGCCGACCCTACGTTGACTGAGTACAATTATGGCTCCTGTGACTCCGGGACAGATGTGATCACGAACTCCGGCCTGGAAATCGCGGGGAACAACAAGACGGGCGGCACGCCGGGAGCGAGCGATTCTCTGATGCAGAATCATCAGTGGGGTTTCGCCCCGCGTATCGGCATCGCTTGGAGTCCGTTCTCGAAACTCACCCTGCGCACGGGCTATGGTATTTACTATGATCGCGGTGAACTCTTCAGCTACTTCTCACCAAGCGCCGGCGCTGGCTTTAACGGCCCCTTCGGTGTGACGCTCGCCCCACCGTTCGTACAGGCGGTTTCGACGGCCAAGGGGGCGACTTTGTCTGAGCCATTCGGAACAACCCTACCGTCGGCACCGCCGGCCACCGGCGCGGCATTCCTTGCCTCCTTGCCCAACCTGCAGGACACCGCGTGTGGTTATCCTGGCTGCTGGCCTGCGGGCAACCTCTTTGGCCCCTTCCTCTTCGGCGGCTATGACATCAGCAATAAACTGCCTTACACGCAGAACTGGACGTTTGACCTGCAATACCAGGCCTTTAATAACTGGCTCTTCGAGATCGGCTACGTGGGTAACCACGGCACGCATGAAATTATCCCCATTCCCTTTAACCAGCCGCTGATCGCGACGGCGCAGAGTCCCGTGAACGGCCAGATGTCTTCTTATGGAGGTACGAGCCCGTTGTCGCCGCAGAACTACGGCCCTCTCGATACCGAACCCATCTACACCAACGAGTACTCCGGCAACGCGCCCACGCGTGTTCCGTACCCCGGCTATGACATGAACTCCGTGCTCTACGAGGCCATTGGCAACTCCAACTACAATGCGTTGCAGGTTCAGGTGCACAAGCGCATGTCCAATGGATTTCAAATCACCGCTTCCTATACCTGGTCGCATTCTCTCGACGAACAGAGCGGCTTGGGTCTCTTCTTTACCGGGGACAATCCATTGAACCTGAAGAGCAACTATGCCTCTTCGGACTTCGATCAAACGCACGTTTTCCTCATCAATTACAGCTACGCCATTCCTAGCTTGACCAAGAACGAGGCCCTGGGCCGCGCCATCAATGGTTGGGTTATCGGCGGGCAGACCGTGGCGGAGAGTGGTCAGCCCTACAGTGTGTACGACTATACCGGCTCGGTTGGCAGCCTCTACTTCGGCACCGATGACGAAATTGGGAATCCCATCGTCCCGCTCAAGCCAGGAGTGACTGCCTCGCAGGCGAAACTCCAGGGCACTCTTGGCGTCAATGCAGGCACTCCTGTTCTCAATTCCAGCGATTTTCTGCCCCAGTTTGTCGCGCCCGGTAGCTACGGAGTGCCTCTCGGTGACGCCTCTGGCAGTGATAACTACGAGTCCCTCTACGGCACTTCGGGCCGCAACCTCTTCCGCGGTCCGTTCCAGGTGCGCTTCGATATGAGTCTGGCGAAGGAGTTCGCGATCAAGGAGCGCTTCCATTTGAGGTTTGAGGCGGATGCCTTTAACATTTTCAACCATCCCGATTTCGACGCCCCGAACAACGACGTCTCTTTCTTCAACAACTATGAGGGGCCGCTCTTGCCCGTGCCCCAGGGCAGTCTGGGCATAATTCAAAATACTATCGGCAGCCCCCGGTTCCTGCAATTGGGCTTGCACCTGACGTTCTAGGGTCCACAAGCTGTAGCTCAGGCCTTCAGGCCTCAGGGTTTCCATAGCGGAAGCTGAGTTGCCAACGTGCGGGAAGGCCTCACTCCTAAAGGGGTGAACCACAGGATTGTGGGATAAGCGCCCGTGTCAGGCGGGAATGGACTTCTCGAAGCGGTTCACGAGGCGCTGATGTTCTTCGCGCAGCTCTTCGGGGAGCCGCGAGCCGAACTTCGCGAAGAATTCGCGGCTGTCGGCCAGGTCAATCTCCCAATCGTCGCCATCCACGCGGAACAATTCATTCAACGCTTCCGGCGCGATGTGCAAGCCGTCCAGGGTCAGCGCGGTTCTTGTGGGCACAAAGCCAATCTCGGTTTCGTGAGCCTCGCCGTGCCCCTCGACGCGCTCCAATATCCACTTCAGCACGCGCACATTGTCTCCGTATCCCGGCCACAGGTATTTGCCGTCGGCACCTTTGCGGAACCAATTAACGTGAAAAATCTTCGGCGGTTTCGGAATGCGTTTCCCCATATCCAGCCAGTGCTGAAAATAATCGGCCATGTTGTAGCCGCAGAAGGGCAGCATCGCCATCGGGTCGCGCCGCGTGATACCCACATCGCCCGTGGCGGCCGCCGTGGTTTCCGATGCCATCGTGGCGCCGACGAACACGCCATGCTGCCAATCGAAGGACTCGTACACCAGCGGGGCCAGCCGGGCCCGCCGGCCTCCAAAAATAAATGCGGAGATGGGCACGCCTTGCGGTGCTTCCCACTCTGGCGAAATGCACGGAGCTTGGTGTGCGGGCACGGTATAGCGCGCGTTCGGATGGGCCGCGGGCCCCTTGGAGAGATCCCACTTCTCGCCGCGCCAGGCCACCAGTCCTTCCGGCGGACCGCCGCCAATGCCTTCCCACCACGGCTCATCTTTCAACGTCACGCCTACATTGGTGAAAATGGTGTTGCGGTTCAGCGCGCTCATCACATTGGGATTTGTATTCATCCCCGTGCCCGGGGCCACGCCAAAGAACCCCGCCTCCGGATTGATGGCGTGCAGGCGGCCGTCCGCGCCGATCTGCATCCACGCAATGTCGTCGCCGACTGTCCAGACTCTGTAGCCCTGGTCCTCCAGCGCGGAGACCATCATGGCCAGGTTGGTTTTCCCGCAGGCGCTGGGAAACGCTGCGGCCATGTAGGTGACTTTTCCGCCGGGTGATTCCAGTCCCAGAATGAGCATGTGCTCCGCAAGCCAGCCCTGTTGCCGCGCCATGTAGCTGGCAATGCGCAGGGCGAAACATTTCTTGCCCAGCAGCGCGTTGCCTCCGTAACCGGAACCCACGCTCCAGATCAGCCGCTCTTCCGGAAAGTGCACAATGTAGCGGCGCAAAGGGTCCAAATCGCCCAGTGAGTGCAGGCCGGGCACAAAATCCGTGGAATTGCCCAGGCGGTCGGTAGCCACTTTTCCGATGCGCGCCATGATGCGCATGTTTGCCACCACGTACGGGCTGTCCGTTACCTCGACCCCTATCTTGCTGAGCGGCGAATTTACCGGTCCCATGATGTACGGCACCACATACATCGTGCGTCCGCGCATCGCTCCATCGAGCAGCGCGCCAATCTTGATTTTGGCCGCGCCGGGATCCATCCAGTTGTTCGTTGGACCAACTTCGACCTTATCGGCGTTGCAGATGAACGTCAGGTGCTCCGTGCGCGCCACGTCGCTGGGGTTGCTGCGGTGCAAATAGCAATTGGGATAGGATTTCTCGTTGAGCTGGAAAGAATCCACGTGCTTGGTCATCTCGTGCAGCACGATTTTGTTTTCTGCTTCCGAGCCGTCGCAGAAAACAATTTTATCCGGCTTGGTCAACCGGGCGGCTTGCTCAACCCAGGTTTCCATTGGCGTTCCCACGTTCAACCCCCGGTGTTTTAGATGAGGTGCATCGGACGAGCGTCACGATGCGCCATGCCCGCCTGTCACCAAAGCCAGAAGGAGCGTCCCAGAGAAGCAGGGTGGTGCGGTACCTTTTATGTCCGCACAGTGTATGTTAGCCCCGCGCTCCGGCGCAAGTTCCGCGGGCTTATGACCTGCTACGCCTTTGCTTATGCGGTCTTTTCACGTCTGGCGGGTCTGCCAATGTCGCGCGGCTCGCTTGACAGCCCCACTACGGCACACACCCGATGGTATGATTCAGGTATGTACGCTCAGAAATTTCGTGTGGATGTTTTGATTCTCGGGGAGCGCAAGCCCTGTCCGCTCGAGTGGCTCGATCAATTCTGCATGCGCAATTTCACTAACTCTCCCGATTTTGACGATACCCTGCCGGTTGCCGACGGCCTCCTGGAAGCAAGCTTCCGCCTCACGCCGGAGCGCTTTGCCGAAGGATTCGGCGCGTGGCTCACGCAACGAGGCAAGGGCGAAGGCGAGCCAGTTATTGTGGAAATCACCCGCGCTTGAGTACCTGCGACGACGCGGTCTACTCCTCGGTCACAATTCTCTTTCCTTCAATCGCGGCGCGTATGGCGGGCAGAGCCTTCAGCGCCGCCTCTTCTCCCGCGCGCACCAATTCCGGTGTTTTGCTGAAATCATCCCACGCGTAGGGCGTCACGTCGGGTTCGATGATCACATCTGCGTGTTGACGCCACTCCAGGTCCGCATGTTTCTGAATGATGGTGAACGAGCGGCTCAGCACATCCGTGAACGTGCGCGGACTTTCGGTCATCATGGATTCCAGGTATACGGCGATCACCAGTTCCGCGCCCAGCAAGAGCGCTCCTTCGATGGGCACCAGCGCGGTGAGGAACCCATCCACCAGCGTGCGCCCTTCGTGTTGCACGGGCGCGAACAAGCCGGGGTAGGCGCAGGAACCACGCAAAGCTGGCGCGATCAGCCCACCGTGGTAGTACACCGCCAATCCCTCGTTGATGTCGGTTGCGGCGATAGCCAGGGGCTTCTGCAGGTCTTCAAACCTTTTTGCCGGCGTCACCCGAGAAAGATAGTTCTCCAGACGGTGATTCGTGGCCAGCCCCAGCCAGGAGGGAGTCCACCGGCCAAAATCGCTGAATTTTGTTTCCAGCGCCATTTCTTCCATGACTTCCAGGGGCGTTCCCGCGCAATATCCCGTGGCTATCAGCGCGCCCACGCTTGTGCCGGACACGACGTCAATGGGGATAGCCGCTTCGCGAAAAACACGCAGCACGCCAATGTGCGCGATGCCTCGAGCGAATCCGCCAGCCAAAGCTAACCCAACCCGAGGACGCTTCGTCCCCGGCGGAGTGCCGCCGTAGGCAAACGCGCGAAACACGTCTTTCGCGAGCGCCAGGAAACCTGGAGTTTCCCCGGTTCTTTCTTTTGACATGTTGCTGCCATTCTAAGCCGTCGGCGGCTTACCAAACAGGTGTTTGACCGGCGCTTGCCGGTTTTGTAACCTGTCTTGCCGTACCAATCACGTTCCAGAAGGCTTGCGTATGACTGACCGAATCCAGAAAGCCGTTGTCCTCGGCGCGGGCACCATGGGTGCGCGCATCGCCGCGCATTTTGCCAACGCCGGGCTTCCCTGTTTGTTGCTCGATATCGTTCCCAAGGACGCCGCTCCCTCCACTCGCAACAAACTTGCGCTTGCGGGGATCGAGTCCGCCAAGAAATCGCGCCCCGCCGCCTTTTTCTCGCCGGCGCTGGCCTCCAGGATTTCTGTCGGCAATTTCGAGGACGATCTGGCGCGCGTTTCCGATGCCGATTGGATAATTGAAGTGGTGGCGGAGAATCTGGAAATCAAGCGCGGACTCCTTGCAAAAGTTGCGCAATATCGCAAGCCGGGCGCCATTGTTACCACGAATACTTCCGGACTTCCCGTGCACCTGATCGCGGAAGGGCTGCCCGAGGAATTTCAGCAGCACTGGGCGGGCACGCACTTCTTCAATCCGCCGCGCTACATGAAACTCGTGGAAGTGATTCCCGGGCCCAAGACTTCTCCGGAAGTGCTGGGGACGCTCTCTGATTTTTGCGACCGGCGGCTGGGCAAGGGCGTGGTTGTCACCAAGGATACGCCAAACTTCATCGCCAATCGCATTGGCACCTATTCCATGTTGAATGCGCTGCGGCTGATGGCTTCGTTCGGGTTGACTGTGGAAGAAGTGGATGCGTGCACCGGTCCGGCCGTTGGCTGGCCGAAATCCGCCACATTCCGGACCGCGGATATTGTCGGCCTGGATATTCTGATGCACGTGGTGAAAAACATTTATGAAACAGCGCCGAACGACGAATCGCGCGAGGCTTACAAGGTGCCGGCCTTTGTGGAAGATATGGCGGGGCGCGGCTGGATTGGGGACAAGACCGGTCAGGGGTTCTACAAAAAGGTGAAGGGCGAAGGCGAAAAGGAAATTCTGACGCTCGATTTGAACACCATGGAATATCGCGCGCGACAGAAAGCGCGTTTCGCTTCCATTGAAGCGGGCAAGACCATTGAAGACACGCGCGAGCGTTTGCGAGCGCTGATGGCCCCGCTCTTTGAAGGGCAGAAGACCGACAAGGCACAGCAATTCATCTGGGGCGGCCTTTCGGAGATGTGCCTTTACGCCGGACGCCGCATGCCCGAAATCTCCGACAACATCGTTGATGTGGATCGCGCGATGCGTTGGGGCTTTGCCTGGGAACTCGGTCCCTTTGAAATTGTGGATGCGCTGGGACTGCCCGCGTTTGCCGACCAGATCAAGAAAGAAGGCCGCGCGCTTCCTGCCGTTTTTGAAAAGGCGCTGGCCAGCGGCCACAAGAGTTTCTACGAATCGGAGAAGGGCTTTACGTCCGTCTTTGATCTCGCCACGGCTTCCGTCAAGAAGGTCGAAGAGCCGGCCGGCATCCTCATCCTGAAAAATCTGAAGGACGCCGGGCGCGAAGTGGAGCGCAATTCCGGCGCCAGCCTGATTGATCTTGGCGATGGTGTGGTCTGCTGCGAATTCCACGCCAAGATGAACGCCATCGGCGCGGACCTGATTGCCA
>CAYOOS010000111.1:0-2944 GCA_964405585.1 uncultured Acidobacteriaceae bacterium
GATTTCAACCTGCCCGCGCGCTTCGGCCTCGAATACGTGGGCGAAGACGGCGCGCGTCATCAACCTTTGATGGTGCATCGCGCCCTGCTCGGCTCTGTCGAGCGTTTCTTCGGCATCCTCATCGAACATTACGCTGGGGCGTTTCCGCTTTGGCTCGCGCCTGTGCAAGTGGAGATCTGCCCGGTCAGCGAAAAAGTGCAGGACTACGCGAAACACATTCACGAAACGCTGAAAAACCATGGCATCCGCGTGCATCTCGACGACCGTAACGAAAAGCTGCCCGCGAAGATTCGCGATGCGCAGATGCAAAAGATTCCCTACATGCTGATCGTCGGACCCAAGGAAGCCGAAGCCGGAAGCGTCAGCGTCCGCCACCGCAGCAAGGGCGATTTGGGCCCGCGGCCCATTGCCGAGTTCGTCGCCGCGTTGCAGCAAGAGATTGAATCTAGAACGATCCAGTAGCGGGCGCCGGCGAAGCGCTGGGCAATGCTATCTTGTACGCCGCGCTTGGCGTGATATACTGTACAACCTGCCCCGAACTGGCTGAGGCCATAGGGGATAGGGTGTCAAAACGGGGTGTGCCCCGGTTCGCCGGGCGCCTTTAGTCTGCCAAGGGGGATTTATCGCTGAACGGAATTTCCGGCAAGCCGACCGCATCCGAATAAACGAGCGGATCCGGGCGCGCGAAGTCCGCGTTATCGACGAAGAAGGAGCTCAGCTAGGGGTAATGCAACCGTTCGAGGCCGTGAAAATGGCCCGTGAACGTGGATTGGACCTGGTGGAAATCTCGCCCACCGCGGATCCGCCAGTCTGCAAGATTACGGATTACGGCAAATTCCTCTACCAGCAGAGCAAGAAGGCCCACGAGCAGCGCAAAAGCAGCCGCGGCTCGCAGTTGAAGGAAGTGAAGTTTCGTCCGGCAACCGCGGAGCACGATTATCAGGTTCGCAAGAATCAGATTATCCGGTTCCTCGGGGAAGGCCACAAAGTTCGCGCCATGATTTTTCACCGTGGCCGCGAAATGGCGCACCAGGAAGTAGGCCGCGCCAAGATGAACCGGCTCCTCGGCGAAATCGGCGAGTACTGCCAGATCGAAACGATGCCGCGGATGGAAGGTAACGTCCTGGTGGCGTTGCTGGCGCCGAAAAAGGGTGCGGGCGTTCCAACGCGCAGCACCGCACCGGCTCAGCAAAACGCTTAGCTGTTTTTCTCGGGATTCGTTGTTTTCGCCGAAAGCAATTCGGTACGAAATTCCGGATGCAGAGGCTGGTTGTTCTTGGCCCGCATCCACGCAGGGAGAGGATTCAAAGCAATGCCACGCAATTCACTGAAGCCCAAAAAGAAATTGAAGACGCATCGCGGCGCGCACAAGCGCTTCAAGATTACCGCGAACGGCAAGATTCTCCGCATGCACTCCGGAAAACGCCACCTGCTTGGCACCAAAGCGGCCAAGCGCATGCGCAAACTGAAGAAGCTTGCGCAAGTGCACAAGACGGACGTCGCCGCGGTGCGGCAGATGTTGCCCTACGGGGCGTAAGTTTCGTGAAGGCGCGGCATGTCGCGCCTTCACGTCGAGATTGCGAGGCTAACGCTTCGCAACAACGTGCCAGGCAGCGCTACACGGGTGCCTGCCGGCCGTTAGATCCCGCACTGCGGGGTCGCAGCGTTGGTCTTTAGGACCGGCGCAGATCGTTGCCGGGTTCGCCCGGCCAACGAATCCCACTGGAAACAAACCCGTTGCGTAAAGCGCTTCACAGCGTTTTGCCGCAACCTGTATTGCTTCCCTGAAAGATGAAGGAGAAAACCCATGCCACGCGTAAAACGCGGCACAAAACGCCGGGCTCGGCGTAAGAAGTATCTCAGGAGGACTAAGGGCTTCTTCCTGACCAAGAGCAAGCTTTACCAGTCCGCTCAGGAAGCGGCCAATCGCGCCGATCGTTATGCCAAGCGCGATCGCCGCGTTAAGAAACGCCAGTATCGCCGCTTGTGGATTCAACGCGTTGGTGCGGCCGCCCGCCTGAACGGCATCACCTACGGTCAGCTCATCCACGGTTTGAAAGCCGCGGGTGTCACGCTGGACCGCAAGGTTTTGGCCGACATCGCCGTGAAGGACGCCGCGGGGTTCACCCAACTCGTGGAAAAGGCCAAAGCGTTCGCGCCCAAGCCCGCCCCGAAGAAGGCGTAGCAAAACGCTCTTGTCTCTGAAGGGCGCAGCACGCTGCGCCCCATCTCGGCAAGATGTGACCAGCAAGGGGTCCGTCATTCCGAACGGAGTCTGCGGAGTGAGGAATCTCTCTTCTTTTTCCCAGGCGTCGTGGCTCCGGCTGTCTGCGACGCCAGGTTTTCTTTCGTAGAGGCACGATGTATCGTGCCCCTACGGGGTAAGCTATCTTTCGATTATGCCAACGATTGACAATCCAACTGCGAAGACTCTCAATGAATTGGGGATTCGGGACCGGCTGGCGGTCACTGAAGAATTCGCTAAGGTCCGTGATCGTTTCGACCTGGAAGCAAAACGGAACCAGGACGCGGCAGCTTGGAACATTACTCGCCAGGTATGGCTCGGAAGAAAATCGGGTATTCTCACGCAAATCACCGAAAACTGGCTAAAGCCTGCTCCTCCTGAGCTCAAGCGGGCCGTCGGCGAATCTTTGAACAGCTTTAAGGATCATATTGAAGTTGTTCTGAAAGACGCTCTGGCCAGACTTGAAGCTACGGCTGGGGCAATCCCCGATGCTAAGGATCGCGTCGATCTTTCTCTCCCCGGCGTGATCCGCCCCGTCGGTACGCATCACCTGATCCGCCAGGTTTTTCAGGAAATTGAAGACATTTTCGTTTCCATCGGCTTTTCTGTTGTCGAAGGCCCGGAAATTGAAACGCCTTACTACAACTTCGAGGCGCTCAACATTCCGGAATTTCACCCCGTGCGCGACGACATGGACAC
>CAYOOS010000111.1:3044-11000 GCA_964405585.1 uncultured Acidobacteriaceae bacterium
TTCCGCCCCAGCTATTTCCCGTTCACCGAGCCTTCCGTGGAATTCGACGTTTCCTGCGTGTTCTGCGGCGGCAGCGGCACGGCCAAATCCGGCGGCACTTGTGGCAAATGCAAAGGCTCGGGCTGGATTGAGCTTTTTGGAGCGGGCATGGTGGATCCCGCCGTGTACGGCTTCGTGAATTACGACCCGAAAAAAGTGAGCGGCTTTGCGTTTGGCATCGGCATCGATCGCCTGGCCATGCTGAAGTACGGCATTGACGACATTCAAGCTTTCTTCCAGAACGACGTGCGCTTCTTGAATCAGTTTCCCTGAGGATTTGGAAACGCTATTTATTCTCCGGTTTGCGCAGTTCTTACGGATGACTGAAAACTGAGTACTGATAACTTTCAATGACCTTTGCCGACGCCAAACAGCGCTTCTCGAATCGCGTCGCGGATTACGCGCGCTACCGCCCGGGCTATCCCTCCGGCCTGGTGGACTTGCTCCGCGAAGAGTGCGGTCTGCGCCCCGAGCACGCCGTCGCCGATATCGGCTCCGGCACAGGATTGCTTACAAAGCTTTTTCTCGATTACGGCAATCGCGTGTTTGGCGTGGAACCCAATTCCGATATGCGCGCTGCCGGGGAAGAGTTCCTGAAACAATACCCAAATTTCCAGAGTGTGGACGGAGCTGCGGAGGCCGCGACTCTTGCGCCACACAGCGTTGAGTTCGTCGCCGCCGGCCAGGCGTTCCACTGGTTCAAACCAGTTGCCACTCGCGCGGAATTCCAGCGTATTTTGAAACCCGGCGGCTGGATTGTGATTGCCTGGAATGACCGCCGCTTGGACGAAACGCCGTTTTCGCGCGAATACGAGGATTTGCTGCGACGTTTCGGTACTGACTACACCAGCGTGCGCGATGCTTACCCGGAAGCGCAAACAATCAGGGAATTCCTCAACGACGGCTGTTTGGGCTCGCGGGATTTGCCCAATCACCAGATTTTCGATTGGCAGGGGCTGTGCGGACGCTTGCTGAGCAGTTCCTACGCGCCCAAGGAAGGCCATCCCAATTACGCGCCGATGATGGCGGAGTTGCAGCGTATGTTCTCCGCCTTTCAAAAGAATGGCCAGATTCGCATGGACTATTTCACACGAGTTTATTTCGGGCAGTTCGACAGGAACTAGCGCATGAAAGTCGCTTACAACTGGTTGAAGGAATTTGTGGACGTGACCGTCCCGGCGGAGGAGATTGCTTCGCGCCTGGCGCTGGCAGGCACCAACATCGCGAGCATTGAAAACGGTGCGCACGGCGCAGTGATTGACGCGGAAGTGACTTCCAACCGGCCGGATTGTCTGGCCATGCTCGGCATCGCGCGCGAAGTTTCCGCGATTTACCGATTGCCTCTGAGGTTCTCCCCACCCAAGTTGGCCGAGTCTGGGCAGAAGGCGAACGATGCAATTGCCGTTCAGATCGATTCGCCGGAGCTCTGCGGCCGTTACACCGCAAGGGTAATTCGCAACGTCAAGATTCAGCCGTCTCCCGCCTGGCTGAAAGACTGTCTCGCCGCCGCCGGCACAGCCAGCATCAACAACGTCGTGGACGTCACCAACTACGTGATGCTCGAACTCGGCAACCCGATTCACGCTTTCGACTACGACAAAGTGCGCGAACACAAAATTGTTGTTCGACGCGCCCGGCTCGGCGAAAAAATGACTACGTTGGATGGCATCGAACGTCAGTTGGAACCAAACATGCCCTTGGTATGCGATGGCGATGGATCGCGAGCTATAGGGAGTGGCGTAATGGGTGGCTCGCAAACGGAGATTTCCTTCTCCACGAAGAATGTTCTGATCGAGTGCGCCTGGTTTGAGCCCGTTTCGATCCGCCGCGCCGCACGCTTCTTGAAACTCCACACCGAGGCGAGTACGCGCTTCGGCCGCGGCGCCGATCCCGAAATGGCGGAAGTGGCTTCGCGGCGCTGCGCGGAATTGATTTTGCAGCTTGCAGGAGGCGAACTTCTTGCAGGTGTTGTGGACGTGTATCCCGGAAAGCGCGCGGCGAAGAAAATCACGCTCACGCGCGCGGAATTCCTGCGCGTGATGGGTGCCGATGTTCCCGACAAGGATATTGAGGCCATTCTCAGCGCGCTTGGGTTTGCCCCCGTGCGCGTGGATGACAATCGTGGCACGGCGAATTCGCTGTTGGCGGCTTGGGAATGCACACAGCCGTCCTGGCGCGCCGACGTCGAACGCGAGATTGATCTGGTGGAAGAAGTCGCGCGCGTCCACGGACTGGGCAATTTCCCGCCTCGTTTGCCTGCCGCTCGAATCGCGGCGGCGCATTTGCCGCACCACGAAGCCGAAGCCTGTCTGCGCGAGCGATTGATCGGGCTCGGCTATCACGAAACCATTACAATTCCGCACGTGGCGGAGGAGCGCAACGATTTGTTCCGCGCGCCGGAAGTCCAGGTGGCCAAGCTTGCGAATCCCCTTTCCGAAGAAGCCGGCGTGTTGAAGTCCACCGGCCTCGTCACCATGGCCGGTGCGATCGAGTGGAACCTGAATCACGGGCAACGCAACGTTCGATTGTTCGAGATTGGGCGGCAGTATCGGCTGGTGGACGGCAAGCCCGTGGAGACGCGAGTTCTTACCATTGGCGCGACCGGCGCGGCTCGCGAACAAGGTTTATACGACCCCGCACGCGAACTCAATTTCGCCGATTTGAAAGGTGATCTGGATGCCGTTGGCGCACTTTCCGGTGGCTTCCGGTGGGAAGATGGCGGCCCGGAGTGGCTGAACCCCGCGAAGCGCGGCACTCTGCGCCTGGGGCAGGAAGGCAATCCAGCCATCGGCGCGGCGGGATTGCTGGCCAAGCGCGTCGCCGACAAATTCAAATTCCGGCAGGATGTGTTTCTTGCCGAACTTGATTTGGGCCCGGTCTATTGCATGTTTTATGGTGTGAAAAATAACCGGCGCTACGAGCCCTTACCGCGGTTTCCCGGCGTGGAACGAGATTTCTCGCTCTTCCTTGACGACGGAAAATCCTTCGCCGAAGTGAAGCACGCGATCGAGGCTCTGAGCATTCCGGAAGTGACGTCCATCTTCGCGGCTGATCTGTTCCGCGGGAAAAATGTGCCGGCGGGCAAATATTCGCTATTGGTGCGTGTCACGTTCCAGAGCCTCGAAGCGACGCTGACTGAAGCGCAGATTACGGAATACTCGGCTCGTATTGTGGGCACGCTGGAAAAAACTCTGGGCGCATCCCTGCGCGCGATCTAGCCACAACTGAACTACTCCGTTTGCTTCAGCGCGCGTTCGACCAGCGTCAGGCAACGCTCCGCCTGTTCTTTCAGCAAGTCCTCGCGTTCACTCTTTTCCTTGCGGCTGCTGTGCAATTCGTCCGCGATGGCGAGCGCGGCAAGCACCGCTGCTTTCTGCGTGTCCACCGTCGAAGTCATTCCGGTGATGGCTTGCATCTTCGCGTCCACGTAGGCGGCCAGTTGCTGCACATAGGCTTCGTCCAAATCGCCCATGATCGTGTAACTCTGCCCGTAAATTTGTACTTTGACGCCTCGGCTCATGACTTTTTCTCTTTCACTGCGACCAGGAAGTGGGGTTGCGGTCCCAGCGGTGCGCGCGGAGCTTCTTAAGCAAATCGGCGGGCAGCGCTCCCGCAACGCTCGCCGCACAATTGGCTTCCACGTTTTTCAGCTTGCGCATGCCCGGGATCATCGTGCTCACATCCGGATTCGTGAGGATGAAACGCAACGCCAGTTGCGCCATGGTGGAGCCCGCGGGAATCAACGGCCGCAGCGCCTCTGCGTGCGCCACGCTGGATTTCAGGTTTTCCGGCACAAAGTAACCGTTGCGCCAATCGCCGGCTGGCCATTTGGAGTCCAGCGTGAGCGTGCCCGTCAACGTGCCTTCATCCAGCGGAACGCGCGCGATTACGGCGGCATCCTTCATGCGGCAAATGGGAAAGAGTGCATCCTCGGGATTCTGGTCAAAGATGTTGTAGATGGTTTGCACCGCGTCGGCGTAACCTCCCAGAACCGCGCGAATCGCATTGCAGGGTTCCCAGCGATTGGCGCTGATTCCGCAAGCGCGCACCTTGCCGCTTTTCTTCATCGCTTCAATCGAATGCGGCAAGCGCTCGTCGTTCAGCCAACGGTCCTCCCAAGTGTGGAACTGCATGAGGTCGATCGTCTCGACGCCAAGATTCTTGAGGCTTTTCCCGATGTACTCTTCGATGTAGTCCGGCGGATAGCAATCATCGAGCGTGAATTCGCGGCGGCTGGGCCATTTGCGGTTCTTCGGCGGGATCTTCGTCGCCACATAGAGATGCTTGTCTGGCCCTCCAAAGCTGGAATTGTTTTTGTAGTGGTCGAGAATCCTGGCGAGGATTTGTTCGCTCCTGCCATCGCCATAGGCCCACGCGGTGTCGAAAAAATTGCAGCCAAGCTCGATGGCGCGATGCAATGAAGCGACTGTCTCCGCGTCGTCGGAACCCGTCCAGCCTGCCAAGCCCCACATGCCATAACCAATTTCACTAACTTTCCAACCAGTGCGGCCAAAGCGGCGGTATTTCATGGGATCTCCCGTCCATCCGAAGGACATTGTAGCGGAGATGAGAACGGAATGGCGCGCGTGATGATTCTTTGGAGTCAGTGCGGTGATTTCGCGGCGGGGACGGAAGAGACAGCGCCGTAAAATGAAAAGAAATCCTTTCTTGAGGGGAAAAGCGCTGACGGAAGCGTCTTTTGATTCGAGAAGGGTGCAACACCCCATCGGTCCATGTTCTTGCGAATTTCCTGAATGGGAGGAAGTACCTCATGCGACTTGGGAAGCTGTACTTGGGACTTCTCTTGGTTTTGATTGTGCCGCTGGCGGCAAAAAGTAATCCTGCCAACGGCACGGTCAGCGGCAAAGTCACATTCACGGGCACAGCAGCGAAGGCCGAACCCATTGATATGTCCAAAGAACCTGCTTGCGTGAAGATGCATTCCAAGCCGCTGCTGACAGAAAACGTGATCACTGGAACCGGAAACTCCTTGGGAAACGTTGTGGTGTACATTTCCGCAGGAGCGGATGACGCAGCGACGGCGCCCGCGGCTGACGCGATCTTTGACCAGCAAGGTTGTCGCTACACCACGCATGTTTTGCCGGTTCACGTGGGCCAGAACATTCGCATATCCAATAACGACCCGTTCTCGCACAATATTCATCCGCTGGCAAAGATCAATCGCGAGTGGAACCGCATTCAGCCGCCACAAACTCCCTCGTTCACATACGCCTACGACAAAGAGGAATTCATCCACGTCAAGTGCAATATCCATCCGTGGATGCAGGGCTATTTTGCGGTGCTGCGAACCAATCACTACGCCGTGACGGGCGAAGATGGTGCTTACACATTGCCGGAACTTCCTCCGGGAAAATATACCGTCACCGCGTGGCACGAATTGTATGGCACACAAAGCCGCGAGATCACCATCGACGGCAGCGAAACACAAACCGTGAATTTTCTTTTTTACGCCAAGCCCTGAGGCAGGGCGCGGGCGGCATTTCCTTATTTTTCTTATTTCTTTGCCAACACGGTTTTTGCTTCGGCTAGCTCCGGGCGATCGGCGCCTGCGGGGCAATCTTCCGTTAATTTTGCGTAAAACGTTTGTGCGCTGTTCGTATCTCCAGAGGCTTGCGCCGAACGCCCCGCCCCCAGCAAGGCATCAAAACGGTTCGGAGCATTCTTCAGGGCGATTTTGTACTCGTTCAGGGCATCGGAAGGCCGCTTCGCTTCCAGCAGCATGTCCGCAAGCATTTCTCGCGCGGGAATGATCACCGAATCGGGGCCGTTTTTGTCCTGGTGATCGGCGGCGGCGCGCAACTCCTGCAGTGCGTCATCCGTTTTCCCTTGCGCGAAGGCCAGCCACGCTTCCGCTTCGCGAAGGTCCGTGGCTTTTTCCTTGTCAACGGGATAGCCGATCTTTCGTGCTTTGGATTCCCGCTCCTCGACGCTCCCGGTCAGATCCTTTACGGCAACTTCCGCGGCTGCAGCGTCGCCGGCCCGCGCCGCACCAATCGCGCGCGCCCAGTACGTGGTGTCCAGCCACTCCTTGCGAATCGCCGGTACAGGCAGACTGGCTGCCTCGTTCCAGCGGTGCAATTCGAGCGCTGTGTATGCCGCGAGATACGCCCGGTGATCCGCCTTGTCTTCTTCGCTCGCCCCCACAACGTGATCGGTGTGCGCGATCACTTCCCGGGCCTTGGCCTCCTGGCCGCTCTGCAAATAGGAATAGTTCAGGAAGCCCATGGGGTGCGTCTGGTAATGTGACTCCGCTTTGTGAAGTTCCGCGGCTCGCGCGCCTGCGGCGATGGCCGCGATGTTGGAGTTGATGGACTCCTGCCACAACCCCAAACGCACAAAAATGTGAGATGGCATGTGCAGAGCGTGCGAGGAATCCGGCGCAATGGCCGCATAGCGGCGGGCGGCTGCCAATCCCTGCTCCGCAAGTTCGGGCCTGCCCGTCGCGTGAATCAGGTAGTGAGCTACGCCGGGATGATCGGGATATTTTTCAAACAACGGCTGCAGGATGGCGATGGCTTTGTTCAAGTTCGCCATGGTATCCACTTCGTCGTCGGCCAGCGATACCAGCGACAGCGCGTAAAAGGATTCGATTTCCACGTCGCCCGGCACTTGTTCGCGGAGCTTTTCGAGGGCTGCGGTGTAGGCTTGCCTGCGTTCGACATGGCTGAGCTTCTCGTTTTCTTGATAGAAGGCTGCTGCGGCATTCAGGAACCCGCGTTCGCGCGGAGTTTTGGGATGTAACTTGTTGGCCTGCTCGATTTGTTTGTGGCCTTCCTGGAGTTGCTTCTCGTCTGGAAAATCCCAGAGTTGGTGATAGAGCGCCATGGCCTGGCCCCAATGGGCTATCGCGCACTTCGCATCACGCGTTTCCACATCCGCAAAAGTCTGCCGCGCTTCTTCGTATTGAAAGGAGTGCAGCAGCGCCACACCCTTCTCAATTCCCGGCTGCGCCTCTGACGAGCAACTGGTGGGAAAGCTCACTGTCCCCAGATGATCCTGCGCCGCGGCGCTTGCGACGGTCTCTGCCGCAGTTGCGGGATTCTGCGACAAAGCGGCAACGGTCAGGATGAGAGCGATTCCGATGAGGCGTGCGTGAAGCATGGCGTTTCCCCCTTTTTTGGAGGGGGCCATTCTATCCCTGTGCGTTTGCCGGGGCAGCTGAATTTTTCTCCTTGAGATTGGCGCAAGGCTTCGGGCTAGCCGGAATGTCGGCGCGCCGACATTTTGCATCTGAGTTGCATGTAGCATACAGTTATGTAATTCATGAGTTATCGAGGCAGGTGTTTGGGGGTGCGTGGAAAAATGACCCCCGTGTTTTTGCGTATGTATGGGAGTAGTTGGAGTTAGGAGAGAAAAGCGTTCAAAGTCGAAAGTTGAAAGTTCAAAGTAGGAAGAAGCGAGAAGAGGGCGGCCCTCATGCGCCGGAGCTGCGGCGGGCAAGCTAGTGGTCTGTGGCGAGCAACGGAACGGAGGAAGAAAAGGATAACGCAGAGGCGCAGAGTTCGCGGAGACTCGCAGAGGAATCGTTGAGAAGAGAGGCGAAGCAGAAGATCGGGAAGAGGTAAGGGAGCCAAAGGAAGCGAAATGTAACCCCCCACCCCCCTGTTTTTGCGTATGTACGGGAATGATTAGACTTACGGGCGAATTTCGTGGATGTACGGGAATGATTAGACTTAGAGGAGAAAAGCAGCCTACAGCCGATAGCTTACAGTCCACAGCCAAAGAAGAAGAAAGAGGCACGGCAGCATGGCGATCAGCCTTGTCGGAAAGCGGTCCGGGTAAAGGGGTGGGGCGTTCCGAAATGGTACAAGAGCGGCGTCCCCTCAGCATGACGGAAGGAGTTTAGCACATTATTTACCGGTTGTCTACTATTATTTAGTGGGTACTAGTTTCGAA
>CAYOOS010000112.1:0-10854 GCA_964405585.1 uncultured Acidobacteriaceae bacterium
AAAGCGTGATGGAAGTGCGCATGCAGCCGCGCACGGATTTCCGGCAGCGCTGCCTGAGTTTCACGTTGGATGTGACGCCGCGAGCGAACATGATGCTGTATCGGGATTTTTACGGGAATGCGGTGCATCATTTCGACATTCCGGGGAGACACGAGCTGATCGAGATTTCGGCGCAGGCGATTGTGGACGTGTTGCCGGCGCCGGAGTTGAATCCAGAGGACTCGGGGAACTGGGAGGAACTGGACGCCCGAATAGGAGAAACAGATTACTGGGAGATGCTGCTTCCCAGCCAGTTTGCGGCGCCAACGGAACTCCTGGAGAAGTTGGCGGGCGAAGTGGAATTACGGCGCCGTGGGAAACCGCTGACGCTGCTGCAGGAATTGAACGTCAAGTTGTACGAAATGTTCGAGTATGTGCCGAACTCGACGAAGGTGGATTCGCCGATTGATGATGCGCTGCGGTCGCGACAGGGCGTGTGCCAGGATTTTGCGCACATCATGATTACGCTGGTGCGCCAATTGAAGATTCCATGCCGTTATGTGAGCGGATATTTGTACCACGAGGATAAGGCGCACGATCGGTCTCCCGCAGGGGCAACGCACGCCTGGGTGGAAGCGTATCTAGGGGATTTGGGTTGGGTAGCGTTTGATCCCACGAATAATTTGATGGGTTGCGAGCGGCATATCCGGGTGGCGGTTGGCAGGGATTATGCGGACGTTCCGCCGACGCGAGGCATGCACAAGGGCGATTCGGAAAGCGAGCTGAGGGTGATGGTATCGGTATCGCCGGTGAATGCGCCGGAGCCGGAAGAGTTGCCGCCAACGACGGTGATCCGGTCGAAGCCTTTGAGTGCGGAGAGCAAGGCAGCGTTTGATCTACAGCAGCAACAACAGCAACAGCAGCAGCAGTGAGTAAGGCTTTCGGTTATCAGATATCAGATATCAGCGATCAGGAAGCAAGACGTGCGGTTCGAAGTTACTGCCAAGAACTTCAGCCGGCCGGTAGTTCCACTGTTGGAATCGTAGCTCCTCTCGGCTAATATACAGTTGCCATGAAAACTCTTTTTGCAGGAATCGTTTGTTTATTGCTATCCGTGTGCACGGCTGCCCAGAATTCGCCGCTGCAACGTCCACGCATCACGGGAATTGACCACGTCTCTTTTTACACGACTGCGCCGGAAGAGACACAGAAACTTTATGCGGGGATCCTGGGACTGGCCGCGGCCGCACCTGTCGAGCCTGGAGAAAAATGGCAGTACATGGTGGGGTCACAGTGGGTTGGGTATAGTCCTGCGCCCGACGTCAAGGCTACCAATCGTATGGATCACATTGCGTTCACGACGGAAGATGTGGCTGGGCTGCGGCGCTACTTTGAGGGGAAGGGCATAAAGGTGAGCGAGATTCTGGAGCGAGCGGACCGCAGCCGCGCCTTCAGTGTTGTCGATCCCGACGGTGACAAGATCGAATTTGTCGAGCGGGCGAAGTCCGAAGCCAAGCCGACGCCGCGCGCTTCCGCGTGCTCGCGACGGCTGATTCATGCCGGTGCGATCGTAAGAGACCGAGAGGCTGCGGACCGGTTCTACCGCGACATTCTTGGTTTTCACGTTTACTGGCATGGGGGCCACGATGCGAGCCACACGGACTGGGTAGCGATGCAGGTGCCTGATGGGACGGATTGGTTCGAGTATATGTTGAGTGTCGAGCCCAATCCCAACCTGCGCACCACCGGCGTGATGATGCACATCTCGCTTGGAGTGGCAGACATGGACAAGGCGGAGGCCATCCTCGTTTCCCATGGATGGAAAGCTCACGGCGACGAACACCAACAGGTCGGTATGGATGGAAAGAAACAACTGAACTTGTTCGATGTGGACTATACGCGGATCGAATTGATGGAATTCGTGCCGTTCCAGAAGCCATGTTGTTCCGATTTTCAGGGGAAGCATCCGTCGGAAACGAATTGATGCGGTGGATGGGGTGGGGGAAAAGTACTCGGTAATCAGTTATCAGTTTTGAGTTCACGGAGAAGAGAAGAAAACCCCAAGACCCAGGCAGCCGCCCACGGCGAGCTTGGGGCATGCCCTTGAGGAGTTCTCAGTAATCAGTTTTAAGTTATTAGTTCACAGAGAAGAGAAGGACACCCCAAGACCCAGGTAAAAAATCGAACCTGGAGCGCCCTCCGTGTTGCTATGGGACAGGGAATCAGATGCGCTGGTAGCGTGGCATGCGGTTGGAGGCGAAGTGCATCGCCAGCTGCACGGAGGCGAAGCTCAGAAGGAGCGCCACAAGAATCCAGGCTGCGCCGAGGTTTCTGGAAGCGGCAACGAAAGAGGCTGATGCCGCAAGCCATGAGCGTGGGATTGATTGCCCGGGAACTCCGTGGGTGATTAGGACAATGCTCGAAATGATGAGTGACACGAGCGTGAGGCCCGCTACGCAGAGGCCGGGCAGGGCGCGCTTCCATGGAAAGGGAATCGGTGGCGGGGCAGCGGCTTCACGCTGGACGGCTTCCATAACGGAGGCGGCAAAGCCCGACGACGGGAGGATTTCCTCCTCCTTGGATAAGATGCGATCGAGATCCGGGTCTCTCATCAGGCCTCCTTTCTGAGAAGCGGCGCGACGAGATGCTGCGAAAGCTTACTGCGAAGTATAGCTCGCCCACGCGAAAGCCGCGCCTTGACGGTTCCTTCGGGTAAAGAGAGGCTGTGCGAGGCCGCGGCGATGTCCATGTCGTGAAAATAGAAGAGTGTGACAGCTTCGCGATATTTCGGTGGAAGCGCATGAACGGCGCGGCGCACGATGCGATCCTGATCTTCCTGCTCGAGGCCGCCATCAATGGCGCGTGGGTCGCGCGGTTCAGCAACGTCATCAAGTGCCACCGTGCGCGCGGGGATGCGGCGGAGTTCGGAACAGTAGAGATTGGTGGCCAGAGCGAAGAGCCAGGTGGAAAAAGCGGCTTCGCGACGCCAGCGATCGAGCGAGCGGTAGGCCCGAAGGAAAGCCTCCTGTGCCATCTCTTCGGCGCGGCCACGGTCCCGGCAGAAGCGATAGGCGAGATTGATGAGGGGGCCCTGCCAGCGGCGCACGACGCCTTCAAATGCGCCAGCGTTTCCATCAAGAACCTGCTGGACGGCAGCTTCATCTTCGGAAGCGCTCACGTTGCTCCTCTGTCTGTACGACCAAGGGGGAGAGCTGTCGGTTGCATTATTTTTTGAAGCGGAGCTGAAGAAAATGCAACCGGGAGCCACCCTCGGCTGTCGTACCCAGTGAGGCGGAAAAAGCGCCGAACGGAGGGTGACACCATGTTCTTCGTATTCCTGAGCTTTGGAGCCATTGCGCTGTTCTCATTCATTGCCGTGGCAACATGGGCTGGTGAACGACGCCGAGAAAGAGAAGCGTACTACAGAAGCGAGACGTTGAAGAAGGTCGCCGACTCGCAAACGACCGGGGGGGGATCCGCGCTCGAGTTTCTTCGTGAAGAAGAAAAGATCGAAGCGCGCCGCAAGCGAGAGGGCCAGAAACTGGGCGGCCTGATCACGGTGGCGGTGGGGGCTGGCATGATGATCTTCCTGCGTGGGTTGCCGGACCCGGATGCCCACTTTGTTTATCTCGTTGGCCTGATCCCTTTGTTCATTGGCTTGGCGCTGCTGAGCTATGCTTACATTCTCGCTCCCAGGAACTGATCGAAACGAGAGCCCTCAGAGTTCGACGCCTGGGTGAACGCGTCCCCCCTGCGCCGGTCCGTCGCGGCAGGGAAGTGCGGAAGCCGCTTTTCAGAAGCAGATTCCTGGAGTATGGTATCTGCCCCGCCTGTAAGAGAATGGCCGGCGCTCCAACTCCGAATCCCACGCCGACCGGCCATTTGAAAATTGCCGCATCGAATAAACGGGCGGGTTAATCAAAAGCGAGGGGGATACACTATGCCGACGATTACGACGAAAGACGGTACACGGATTTATTACAAAGACTGGGGCAAGGGACAGCCAATTGTTTTCAGCCATGGCTGGCCGTTGGATGCGGACGCATGGGAAGACCAGATGATGTTTCTGGCGCATCGGGGATTCCGCTGCATTGCGCACGACCGGCGGGGTCATGGGAGGTCTGACCAGCCATGGGATGGAAACGAGATGAATACGTATGCCGATGACCTGGCGGAACTTGTAAAACATCTCGATCTGGAAGACGCGATTCACGTGGGGCACTCGACGGGTGGCGGCGAAGTCGCGCGCTATATCGGGCGACACGGAACAGAGCGCGTTGCCAAGGCTGTGTTGATCGGAGCGGTGCCGCCGCTGATGCTGAAGACGCCGGCAAATCCGGGAGGAACACCGATAGAGGTATTCGACGACCAGCGCAAGGCAGTGCTTAGCGACCGCTCGCAATTCTGGAAGGACCTGAGCGCGCCTTTCTACGGCGCGAACCGGCCGGGGGCCAAAGTTTCCCAAGGCTTGCGCGATTCGTTCTGGCTGCAGGGAATGATGGCCGGACTTAAGGCATCGTACGACTGCATCAAGGCCTTCTCGGAAACGGACTTCACCGAGGATTTGAAGAAGATCGATGTGCCAACGCTGATACTTCATGGAGATGACGACCAGGTCGTGCCGATTGCGGACTCAGCGATGCTTACCGTCAAGCTGGTTAAAGGGGCCGTGTTAAAGGTGATTCCGGGGGCGCCGCATGGGATGTGCTCGACGCACAAGGAAGTGATCAACGCGGAGTTGCTGGCGTTTGTGCAGCAGAGGCAGCACATGACGGCGTAGGGGGGAAGAGTTTTCAGTTTTAAGTTGTAAGTTTTCAGTTCACAGAGAAGAAACCCCGGGATACAGACACGCACTCCTTGCCTGAGGCAACCGGGGGAAAAGTTTGCAGTTCTCAGTTTTCCGTTTTCAGTTCAAGAGAAGAGAAGGTAAAGATGGCTGAAAGATGGCGGAGTAGAGGTGTGCGCCGAGGATAGGGATTGCGCATGGGATGAGGGCGGAGTAGAATCTACCTAGGTAGACAGCAGAGTACTGAGGTAGACAATGAGTATGAACATCAAGGATCCTGAGGCGCACCGGCTGGCGCAGCGACTTGCAGAGGAGACCGGGGAGACGATGACGCAAGCCGTAACCGTCGCTTTGAGGGAGAGGTTTGCGCGCGTTCGGCGCGCGAAGCGGTCCAAGGCCACGGCAGAGGAATTGCGGGCAATTGTGCGACGGTTCCGGAGTCATCTGAAGGGGCCGGTGGAGGACCACGGGACTTTCCTGTACGACGAGAAGGGAATGCCGAAATGATTGTTGATACCTCGGCGGTATTAGCAGTTTTGCTGGATGAGAAAGAGGCCGAAGACTTTGCGGCAATGATGTTGAAAAGTGACGCATGCCATATGTCCGCCGTTTCCTTCGTAGAGGCTTCGATTATCGCGGAGACGAATGGAGGTGACGGAGGTGTGCGACAGCTTGACGCGTTCCTGCGCACTGCGGGGATTTCCATCGAACCGGTGAACGAGGAACAGGCGCTGGCGGCGAGGCAGGCGTATTCCGACTACGGGAAGGGGCGGCATGCCGCGGGATTGAATTTTGGGGATTGCTTTTCGTACGCACTGGCCAGAGTTTCGGGGGAGCCGCTGCTCTTTAAGGGAAATGATTTTCAGAAGACAGATATTACGGCGGCGCGCGTCTAGGTCATGAGGGCGGAGCGTCCATGGTGGTTTCGCGATCCAAGGCCGTGGCTGCGGGGCGGCTTGGGGCGGAGCGGGTGCGCCAAGTGGCGTAGCCTTCGCGGGCCAGGGTGAAAATGGTGCGGCGATTCTGGTAGACGAGTTTTGCCCAGGCAACGGCGCCCATTTGGCGGAAATAGATGCCGCGGAAGCAGATGCGCGCCAGGAAAATGTTGATGCGATAGCCCAAGGGTTGATCCTTGAGTGAAGCGACGGCGTGAGCCAGGGCTTCAGAGCTGTAGGAATGGGTCCAGCCATGCTTCACTTCGGCGTGCGCTTCTTCGATGGACATCTTCAGCGGAGTGTGGGCCATGGCGAAGGGAATGAACTCCTGCCAATGTTTGGGGCGGGTTAAACGCCCGGCGGCATGCAGCCGTTTGTAGAGTGGCGTGGCGGGCAACGGCGTGAGCAGGCCAAAGATGGGGAGGCCCGGAGGCCAAGTACGAATCTCATTCAAGGTGCGCTCGGCGACTCCGGGCGTGTCGTTGTCCATTCCAAAGATGAAAGAAGTGATGGCGTATACATTGCGGCGGGCGAGGCGCTCGAGGACGGCAGCGTATTCGCCGGGCTTGTTGAAGCCCTTGTTGACGGCCGCGAGGTTTGCAGGATCGATGGACTCCATGCCGATGAAGATCCATTTGCCGCCAGAGGCCGCGATGAGGTCTACGAGTTCGGTGTCGCGCAGGAGATTGGCGCTGATCTGGGCGACCCAATGGACCTGTGCGCCGGCGCTGATGATATCGCGGAGAAGCGATTTGGTGCGCTTGATGTTGATGGCGAAATTGTCGTCAATGAAGAAGACGGCAATCTGGCCGCCTTCGCTTCGCGCGCGGGCTTTCAAGAGGAGCAGTTCGTTGACGACGCTTTCATTAGTGCGGAAGCGGATGGAGTCGCCAAAGAAGCCGGTGACGGTGCAGAACTCGCAGCCATAAGGGCAACCCCGACCGGACTCGACAGGAATTATGCGGAAGGTGCCCCAGCCTTCACCAATGCGCTGGAGAGTGCGCGTGGCCATGCGAGGAATCAGATTGAACTGTTTGAGGTCAATTCGGTCCCAGGGGATCACGGGATAATCCTGGAGGCTGGGTTTGCGTTCCTGGCCAAAATCGTCAACGGGGGCGTAGACGTCTTTGAGTTTGCCGCTCGCGGCATCTTGGACGATTGTGGGCCAGGTTGCGTCGGCTTCACCAAGAGCGACGGCATCGGCGTGGCGCGGACCGCCGTTGCGACCGAGGGCTTCGTCGGCTTCTTCCGTGACGTGAGGGCCACCCATCACGACCGGTACACCGACAGCACGAATCGCATCGGCCATGCGGTAGGCCTTTGCGATCATACGGGTCATCGCGCCGATGCCGACCAGGCCGATGTTTTGCTCGCGCACAAAGCGGGCGATGCCTGCTTCGTCCATGGGCTGTGCGTTGCCGTCAATCAGGATGACTTCGTGGCCGGGGGGAGTGAGAGCTTGAAGGAGAAACATCCAAAGGTGAGGCATGAAATTGCGAGTGACCCCGTTATCGGGGTTGTACAGCAAGATGCGCATTCGATGGTCTCCAGGTCGAACTGTTGCAACAGTGCAAAGAAAGGGAGGTGGTGTAGCAAAACGCAGGCAGGGTATCGTGATAGAAAGGATTCCGTCGTGTCTGTACAAAAGTGAACACTTTGCGAGATTCGTGTTCTGCCCTGAACTTGCGTTGTGTAGGAACACGCCCAAAATGGAGGTTGGGGCTTGGGCACGGGGTGTTGCGGAATGACGGGCCAGGTGCCATGATTTGGACGACCCCTCCGCGCGGCGCAACGTGCTGTTCAGATCAGGTGCCGCGCTTCCGCCCAGGTGATGCGAGAGGATTGTTACGGGTGCTGGTAGAGAAGGGTCTGCCCGGGATGTCATTGAAAAGGGCCGAGATGCGGGCGAACGTTGTGGGGATAGGGAAGCGGATTAAGGTGAAATCATGCCCATTACAGAAGACCAACTACTAGGAACAAAAGAGCTTATTGCGCTGGAAGAGGCCTATGGAGCGCACAACTACCTGCCGCTGGATGTGGTGATTGAACGCGCGGCGGGGGCGTGGGTGTATGACGTGGATGGGAAGCGCTATCTGGATTGCCTGGCGGCATATTCGGCGGTGAACCAAGGGCACTGCCACCCGCGGATACTGGAGACGTTGATCGAGCAGGCGAAGAAGGTAACGCTGACTTCGCGGGCGTTTCGCAATTCGCAATTGCCGCTGCTGTACAAGGAGTTGCACGACCTGACCGGGATGGAAATGGCGCTGCCGATGAATTCGGGAGCGGAGGCCGTGGAAACGGCGGTGAAGGCGGCGCGCAAGTGGGGCTACACGAAGAAGGGAATTGCCGACGGGAAGGCCGAGATTATTGTGTGCGCGGGCAATTTCCACGGGCGCACCGTGACGGTGGTGAGTTTTTCGAGCGATGAGGATTACCGCAAAGGATTCGGACCATATACGCCGGGATTCAAGATTATTCCTTTTGGCGATGGAAAGGCGTTGCGCGAGGCGATTACGCCGAACACTTGCGCGTTCCTGGTGGAACCGATACAGGGCGAGGCGGGGATCGTGATTCCGCCGGACGGGTATTTGCGCGAAGCGGCGGCGATTTGCCGGGAGAATCGCGTACTGCTGATGGTGGACGAGATTCAGTCTGGGCTGGGGCGTACGGGCAAACTGTTCGCATACATGCATGAGGGGATACGGCCGGACGTGCTGATTGTGGGCAAAGCGCTGGCTGGCGGGTATTACCCGGTGTCCGCGGTGTTGGCGTCGAAGGAAATTCTGGGTGTGTTTGGGCCCGGGGATCATGGCAGCACGTTTGGCGGGAATCCCCTGGCGTGCGCGGTGGCGCGGACTTCGCTGCGTGTGCTGATAGAGGAGAAATTGGTGGAGCGGTCAGCGGAGTTGGGCGCATATTTCCTGGAGAAGCTGCGGACGCTGCGGAGCCCGATTGTGAAAGAAGTGCGCGGGCGCGGGCTGTGGATCGGAATTGTGTTGACGACCGAGGCGCGGAAGTATTGCGAGGCGTTGAAGGAAGAAGGCATCTTGTGCAAGGAAACGCACAGCAGGATTATCCGGATTGCGCCGCCGCTGGTGATTCAGCGGGAAGAGATTGATTGGGCGATGGAACGGATCCGTAAGGTGCTGGAATAGACGCGGTCATTCTTCAAAATAACAGTTGAATCGGTTTGCCGGTTGATTTGCCAGAATGGATCTCCGCGCGGAGCCGGGGTGGGGCTGGAAGTGTGCGAGATTGCGGGGTTGTGCCACGATCCCTCCACTGCGGCTCGCAAAAGGCGCGAGCCTCCGGTCGGGATGACAGTTTGCTTTGTGCGGTCGAGGCTGCAGCAGGGCTAGTCGGCGGCGGGAGTGGCGGTGGGGAGTTTGGCGGCGGGGCGCTCGATGTTGAGGACGCTGGAGACGAACTGGCTTAGGGTGCCACCGAGATGGCCGAGGACGCGCTGTTTGAGGGTGGTGTAATCCTGCGTGCCGCAGAAGAGATCGGAGAGGAGTTGGCGGAAGACGGCGTTGCGCTGGAGGAATTGCACCATGCGCGTGGTGACGGAGCAGCCGAGGAACGAGCCGCGATAGAAGCGGCGAACAATGCGTGCGGCGAATTCGAGTTCCAGTGAAAACGAGGTTTTAACGCGGGCGGGATATTTTTCCGGGCATCCTTCGGCGAGGGATTTGCCGAGGAGTTCACCGGAGCGCATGGCGTAGAAAAGACCTTCACCGGTGAGGGGATCGACCCAGGCGGCGGCGTCGCCGATAAGCGCCCAATTGCGGCCAATGACGCTGCGGTCCGAGAAAGTGCGTTCGAGCGGGGAAGGCAGAACGTGGCTGTAGAACTTGGCGGATTCGGTGGAGATTTTTTCTGTTGCGGCGAAGGTTTGCAGATGTGTGCGCAGTTGGCCGCTGGTGTGGGCGCTCATGCTGCCGCAGATGCCGAGGGAGAGATGGTCGGCGCGTGGGAAGGACCAGATGTAGCCCTCAAAATCGGGGAGGAACTTGATGATGATTTCCTCGGATGTTTGCGGGACGAAGTAACCCTGGGTCATCTCGAGTTCGTCGCGTTGCAAGGCGCGAGTACCGGGGAGGAGTTGGTTGCGTGCGCCGGCGGCAAGAACGAGGAAATCGGCGGCGTGCCACTGGCCATCAATGGAATAGCGCGGCTTATCGGAAGTGGTGTCCACTTCATGAATACGGGAGCGGCGGACCTGGCATCCGGCTTCGCGAGCGCGGTCGAGGAGCAGGCCGTTTAATACGGTGCGGGAATAGATGACGATGGGGTGCTGAAGATCGAGTTTGGCGCGGTGGTTTTCGGCGCTGATGATTTCGACGTGGTGAATGAGTTTCTTGGGATGGGGATTATCCAGTAGAAACGGATAGCACTGCGTGGCTTTGAAGGTGAGACCTCCGCCGCAGGGCTTCTCCCAGGCGAGGTGTTCATCGAAGATTTGGACGGAATGGCCCGCACGCGCGAGCTGTTCGCCGCACATCGCGCCGGAAGGGCCACCACCGACAATGACAATGTCAGACATCCGTCACGTCACACCGTTACAACAGAAAATGCAAGCATCCTTCACCAGCGCGGGGAGGACGGCAATAGTACCAGAACTCGGCGCATAAATCTGGTGAAGGAGATAGCAGAAACCGCAGGGGCTAAAGCCCGCGGACTCCATGATCTTTTCGGCACGACTGAAGTCGTGCCCCCCCGAACACCGTTTATGAGCTGGATTCCAAGTGCCCGGAGTTCCTTAGGACAATGGGAAAAGCACCAGGCAAAAACCCGAAAGGAGTATAGCACCGAACAGGGCGGCGGCTGCGGGAGAGGCGCTGGAGCGGCGCACGAGTTGGGCTCCTAATCGGATCAGAAGCAGCGCGAGCACGAAATAGGGCGCGAGCAAAACCAAGAGGATTTCTCCGCTGTGGAGATAGAGAACGCCGCAGACCAGAGCGAGCCAGGAAATAGTAAGAAGCAGGAGCGAAAGGAAAAGGCGGCGGGCCGGCGGCACATCGGAGGCGGGCCCGAGAAGGATTTCCAGGGCATAGAAGAAGAGGAAGACGGCGAGGAAGAAGATGGGGAAGCGCGCCCAGCGGTGGAGTGTTAGCCAGGCATAGGAGAAAGTGAGATCGAACCAGCCGGTAG
>CAYOOS010000113.1:0-10842 GCA_964405585.1 uncultured Acidobacteriaceae bacterium
GCGATGAAGGGAATTCTGGACTACATCGAGGTTGGAAAAAAAGAAGGCCGCTTGTTGACGGGCGGCAAACGCGCGCCGGGAGACGGCTACTTCATCGAGCCGACAATTATCGCGGACGTAGATCCGAAGGCGCGGCTGGCACAAGAAGAAGTTTTCGGGCCGGTGCTGACGGTGATCAAGGCGAAGAACTTCGATCACGCGATGGAAATCGCGAATAACACGGAATTCGGGTTAACAGGTTCGCTGTATTCGAAAAATCCGAAAAAGATTCGCCGCGCGGAGGAGGAATTCCACGTGGGGAATCTGTATTTGAACCGGAAATGCACTGGAGCGATGGTAGGCGCACACCCCTTCGGCGGATTCAACATGAGCGGAACGGACTCGAAGACCGGCGGGAAAGATTATTTGCTGCTGTACCTGCAGGCGAAAGCCGTTGCCGAAAAGGTGAAGTAGAAAAAGCCAACGCAGAGTTCACAGAGAACGCGGAGTTCGCAGAGTAGAAGAGGGCGGATGAAGAGTCCGCCCTTTTTTATTCTGCGGGGGCAGGAACTTCTTTACTGGAAACCGATTTAAGTACGCGGTAAACCGGATAGCTGCAAGCCAGGGCGATGAGCGTGAATACGCTGTTCGCGCGGTCCTCACGGATGGCTTCGACCAGAAAACCAATAGAGCCGAGCAGCGCGAGGGCGGTAGTCCAGGGATAGCCCCAGGCGCGATACGGGCGAGGCATATCGGGATCGCGGGCGCGCAGCAGAAACATCGAAGTGAACGAGAGCAGATAGTTGGTGACAAAGAAGAACGCGAGCATGGCGATGACGCGTTCAAAGCTGAACACGGCGAAGGCCACGCCGACCAGCGCGCTGAGCAGCAAGCCCAGAGTTGGTGTCCCTCCTTTGTTGATGCGCGAAACGCTTTGAAAGAACAGGCCGTCGCGGCTCATGGCATAAATGACCCGCGCACCCATCAGATGAAGCGCGTTGATGGAGCTGAACAGCGCAAGAACCATGATGGAGCGGAAGACAGTGTCGCCATGCGGGCCAAAGACGCGCTGCGCGGCCAGGCCAAGAGAGAATTTGTTGCCTGCAATATCGCTCATGGGCAAAACGTAAAGGACGGCAGCGTTGATGAGGAGATAGATAAAAACGATGGAAAAAAGGCTGGCAAAGATGGCGCGCGGCACAAGGTGGCCGGGATTCTTGATTTCGTCGCCAAAGTAAATGATGCCGTCCCAGCCGTCGTAGGTGTAGATGGTGGCCTGAATACCGAAGAGTAGAGCCGTGATAAGGGCGGCGCCCGCGGGAAGAGAAACCGGCGCGGTTTCGACGTGGCGCACGTGGCCACCGAAAGAGAAGCAAGCGATGACCATGACGAAGAAGACCAGAGCTTTCAAGACGGTGGTGAAGTTCTGCACCTTGCTTCCCATGCTGATGCTTCGCCATTGCAGCAAGGCAAAGAGAACAATCACAGAGACAGCGGTGATCTTGATACGCATGGCGCCGTCCATGACCGGGAAGATGTGCGCCATGTATTCGCCGACAACGATGCCCACAGCGCCGGTAGTGCCGCAGGTGGAGAGCCAGTCGCTCCAGCCCACCACGAACCCGGCGTAGTCTCCGAGTGCGCGGCGGGAAAAGTTGTATTGGCCGCCGCTCTTGGGGATGGCGGAGCCAAGTTCTGCGAGTTGAAAGGCGCTGACGAGTGCATAGAACGCGCCGACGAACCAGGCGCAGAAGAAGAGCCAATGATTGGGCAAGCGCGCGGCGATATCGCCGGGCGTGCGCACAATGCCCGCGGAGATGGAGTTGCCCACGGCCACGGCGATGCCGAAACCCACGCCGAGAATTTGCAGGAGCTTGCCGCGATCCTTGCGGATGCGAACGGACGAGGCGGGTTCCGGCGTAGATGAGGTGTCAGAAGTCGGCGGCAATGGGAAGTCTCAATATCCTTGGGGAACAGGCGACATCATACGTTTGCGGCGGCAAAAAGCAAACTGGAAAGGAAGCAGGTTCGGCTCAACGCGTGATTTCGAGTTCGGCTTCAGAGGCGGGTTCCGCTTTGGCCGGTTTCTTGGCCTGGGCGTCGAGGAAATCGCTGAGTTCGAGTCGCAGGTTGCCGGGATTGGTGGCGTAGGTAAAACCAGTCTCGAAATCAATAACTCCGGAGCGGATCATTTTTTCAATTTCGCCGTCAAAATGCTGCATGCCTTCGGTGGTGCCGTCGCGCATGGCGTCAAGCAGCGTCTTCCCTTCGCCTTCGCCCTTTTCCACATACTCGCGGGTACGCAGCGTGGATTTCAGAATTTCAATGGCGGCGATGCGTCCCTTGCCATCGGCGCGAGGCAAAAGGCGCTGGGAAAGAATGTAACGGAACGCCTTGGCAAGGCGGCTGCGAATGCCGTGCTGGTCTTCCATCGAAAAGGTGCCGATAACGCGCTCGACGGTTTTGGCGGCGTCAATGGTGTGCAGTGTGGATAAAACAAGGTGGCCGGTTTCCGCGGCTTCCAGCGCGATTTCGATGGTTTCGCGATCGCGCATCTCGCCGACAAGGATGACTTTGGGCGCTTGACGCAGAGCGCCGCGAAGGGCAGCGGCAAAAGTCGGCGTGTCGCTGTGCAGCTCGCGCTGGTGAATGGTGGCTTTTTTGTGTCGATGCAGGAACTCGATGGGATCCTCGATGGTGAGAATGTGGATGGCCTTCTCCATATTCATTCTGTCAATGATCGCGGCCAGCGTGGAAGACTTGCCCGAACCGGTGGGGCCGGTGACGAGGACGATGCCCGTGTGCAGCGCACAGATATCGTGCAATTGCGGGGGAAGGTGCAAGTCCTGAAACGTGGGGATTTTGTCGGGGATGACGCGCATCACGATGGCGCAGCTTCCGCGCTGGCGGAAAATGTTGACGCGGAAGCGGGCGGTGTTTTCCAGGCCGTAAGAAAGATCGGCGGAGCCTTCTTTTTCCAGCTTGCGAGCAGCGTGTTCGTTGTCGCCCAGAAGCGCTTTGGCGATCTGCTCGGTGTCGTAGGGAACCAGGCATTCAAGTCCCTTGAATTTCAGTTCGACGAGCTGGCCACTGACTTCGACCTGCGGGGCGCGGCCGGGTGAAAAAATAAGATCGCTGACGCGGTCGCGGGACCGCAACATGGCCATGATGAGCTGAGGAACCTGAAAGGTGCGCTGGACGGGCGGCAACGACGGCGTTGTGGACATGATTCCCCGGGGACGTGGATTTTCCGGGCGACTGGGTGCGGGCAAGGAAAGCCCACCGACAGCCGCTGCGGATGAGTCTCGATGATAAAGGGTGGGAGGCTGAAGGCGAGACCGGCCCTTGGTACAGGTCGTGCCTGAAGGTAACTGGCAGGGACAATCGCCGGCCGAGAAACAGTGGCTAGCTCATTTGAGGAATGCGGAGATTGCCGGAATCGTCGGCGAGTTCCAAGGTGAGCTGACCGCTCGAGGCCGGAGCGGCGAGACGGATGGAGGCGCAATCGTTGACGATCCAGTCCGCACCGCCCGCAAGCAGCTCGCTGTCGTGGGCGGTGGTGCGGATGGCCAGGACGCGAGAGCCAGCAGCCTTGCCGGAGCGCACGCCAGAGGGAGCATCTTCGACGACGATGCACTGGGCCGGTGAGATGCCGAGGGCTGCCGCACCCTTAAGGTAGGGCTCTGGATCGGGCTTGCCATGCTGGATGTCGCTGGCGGTAACCATGTTGCGAACAAAAGAAAGAAGGCCGGCGGCGCGGAGGCGCACTTCGGCAAGTTCGCGGACAGCGGATGTGACCACGGCGAAGCGGTCCGGCGGGAGTTGCGCAAGCAAATTCGCGGCGCCGGGCAGAGCCACGATGTCGGCGACGTCCGCGATTTCCGCTCGCTGCAGCCAAAGGTCTTCGGCGAGGTGTTCTTCATGAGAGGCCTGGGGGAGCAGTTCCTGAACGCTGGCAAGGCTGGGGCGCCCGTGGGCGCGCTTGACGACTCGGAGCGGGTCGAAGCCGTGCTCGGTGGCCCAGGTCGTCCACACGCGCGCCACGGCAGGCGTGGAATCCACCAGGACGCCATCCATATCGAAGAGCAGGGCCGAACAGAAGACACGAGTCATTGGTCACCGGGAAAGCGAAACAAATATTGTGGCGTGAAAGCGAACAGAAGGAAAGTCGGAGGATGGGGAGCAAGCGCAAACAGAAAAAGAGAACTGAAAGAGAGGGAGTACGACCCTACTCAAGCTCGAATCATTAGACGTGATTGCGAAAACTATTTTGCTGAAAGCGCGGCGATCTTTTCGATAACAATGGCCTTGGAGCCGCCGCGTTGATACACCTTACCGGTCGCCGTGACTTTTTCACCTGCGAAGGACAGTAGCTTCTTATTCTGGCCGGTGGCGGGTGTGGAATCGTCGATGGGCCAATAAATCGTGCCATCTTCTGCAAGGATCACCAGTGCGGAACCCGCATTGGCGCACGAGACGGCGCACTCCTTGCTGATCGGCTTTTCGAGCCCTTTGGTGAACGCGCAGGCTGAATCCAACACGTAGCCTTTCACTGTCGTCGCCGGCGTATCGGCGAAGCAGACCAGAGCCAGCGCCGCAATCGAGAAAAGCAGCGTAGAGTAAAGCGCGATTCGTGTGATTTTCATCTAGTGCCTCCTGCATGCGGATGACTTGCTGGAGTGTAGACACTATCGAGGCCACCCGCGCATGTCTCTAGTGTTTTTGTAGTATTGCCGCTGCCGCGGTCCGCAGTCACAGTGCTTCGGCACGGCCCAACGGGCCCTTCCCGCCACGGGTGGCATTTTGAATGAAATAACTCCCGCAATTTTAGAAGCGCAACGTGAATCGGAAGTGCAGCGCGAATCCGGCTTGCGGCGGAAGCTCAGCCCGCGCCAGGTGGCCATGATCGGCCTGGGCTGCACCCTTGGTACAGGGCTATTCCTCGGAAGCGCCATTTCCGTGAAGCTGGCGGGGCCGGCGGTGATCCTGAGTTTCCTTGCGGGCGCATTCATCACGCTCATGGTGATGTGGGCGCTGGCGGAAATGTCCGTGGAGCATCCGGCTGCCGGGGCCTTCGGCTTGCACGCGGAAATGTACCTGCACCCGTGGGTGGGCTTCGCGGTGCGCTACACCTATTGGATTTGCATGGTAGTGATCATCGGCAGCGAAGTGGTGGCCGCGGCGATCTATTGCCAATACTGGTTCCCGAATGTGGCCGCGTGGGTGTGGATCGCGTCCTTTTCTCTGGCCATGATTTACATCAATACCATCAGCATCGAAAGTTTTGGCACATTCGAATTCTGGTTCGCGATGATCAAGGTGGTTACGGTCGTTGTGTTTCTGGCGCTTGGCGCCGCGCTGCTTTTCGGAATTGGATTCCCGCGCATCGGAACGGGCAACTTCACCGCGCACGGCGGCTTTCTTCCCAATGGATGGTCCGGCGTGGCGCTGGGCGTCACCATGGCCATCTTCAGTTATATGGGCCTGGAGATTGTGGGCACCACGGCGGGCGAAGCGGCGAACCCCAGAATTGCGGTGCCGCGCGCGTTACGCGAAACGGTATTGATCCTGCTTCTTTTCTACGTGGGCGGCCTGGCCGTGGTCGTCGGCATCGTTCCATGGACGCAGATTGGCCTCGGCGAAAGCCCATTCGTTCGCGTGTTCGAGATCGTGGGCATTCCAGCCGCGGGCCACGTCATGAATTTCGTTGTGCTGACCGCAGCGCTTTCTTCCGCCACCTGCAATCTCTATTTCGCTTCCCGGATGCTGTTCTCGCTTTCGCGAGGAGGCTATGCGCCCGCCGCGCTGGGCCGCCTCAGCAAACGCGACATGCCGGTTAATGCTGTCCTGGTTTCGAGCGTGGGCATGGTTGCCGCGCTGATCCTCTCCCAGATTTCTCGAAATTCCGCCTTCGTGTTCATGATTGGCGTGGCATTTTTCGCCGCCCCATTCGTGTGGATCACGATTTTGACCACGCACATCGCATTTCGCCGGGCCACCGCACGAGCCGGCAAGAAGATTCTCCGCTTCGCTCCGCCGGGACCGTGGAGTTCGCTTGTGGGAATCGTCGCCCTGCTTGGCGTCTTGATTTCCACGTGGTGGGTGCCCAGCTTTCACATCACCATGCTCGCCGGAGGCCCGTGGCTGCTCTTCATAACGCTTTGCTATCTGGTATGGGGACGAGCACATCACAGGGCGCAGGACATGCCCGCCGGTCGCACTGTTCTCGATCCAGCGGATTGCACGGAACCTGGTTTAGAGGAATAAGTTTTGATGAGCGCGGCGGCAATTTCCCTACTCATGCCGCGTTCAGGATTTTGATGATCTCTCCCACAACCGGAAGCCGCCGAGAAACGCATTGCCATTGCTGCCCAGCCGCGCGCCGGGGGGAATATCTTTCAGCAGCTTGCTGTTACCACCGCCCAGGACGACGTAATCGGCTTCCAAGGCAGTCTTCAGTTTCTTGACGACCTTCGCCACTTGCTTGCGCCATTTCTTTTTGCCAAGGCGTTCGATGCCGCGCAATCCGAGATAGTCTTCGTAGGTCTTGCCCTTCCGGTAAAGCAAGTGAGCCAGTTCCATGGGCTCCAGAATGCCATTCACAATCATCGCCGAGCCCAGCCCTGTGCCCAGCCCCAGAAACAACATCGACCCCCCCTGATAACTACCGAGGGCCTGCATGGCGGCATCGTTAATGATTTTCAAGGGAAGCCCAAAGGCTGTTGAAAAATTGAATTTCATCCAGCCGTCGGCCAGATTGTGCGGCTCCCGCAAGGGGTGCCCATTGACGATGGGGCACGGAAGCCCAACGGTAACGCGATCGTAGTGCCAGTCGCGTGTGGCCGCTTTCACCAGCTTGACCATCTTCTCAGCGCTCATTTCAGGGCCCGAGTCGAATTTTCGCGGCTCCGATTGTCCCGAAACGAGCATCTTGACGTGCGTTCCGCCAACGTCAATCACCAGAACTCCGTGAGACTTTCTTTTTCCCGCTGCTGTCATCGCCGATCCTTGGGAGGGGGGTGCGCGCCCGCAGAATTCCAAGCCAACCACAATTTCGCCTCAGCCTGCGCCTTTCCCGCCGCCGAAGTCAATAGCTTCGCGAGCCGACTGAGGAAAACGCAAGATTGCTGCCGCCTGTTTTTGGTAAAATGGTAATAAAGCCGAAAAAAGGGAGGGAAGGGAACGAATGCAGGTCAATTTGGGGTGACTAGCTTGACCCCATTCAAACTAAACATTCTTCTGCGCGCTCTAGATTTCAAGCGGTTCCTGTCGTGATCCCAATGTCAGAGTTGACGCCCAATGATGCCTCCGTCAGGAAAAAATCCTGAAGATAAAATCTGCAAAGGGCCGTCCGAAAAGAAGGCCGCCCAATAGAACACAGACCGCAATGAGTAGGCTGAACTTGACGGAAATGCCGCCGAGCATAATACAGGCAACGAACGCCGCCACCGTCGCTGCGACTATTATAAAAATGGCAAGCTGTCGCTCAAAACTCATTCTTGGCTGGATTCTAGCACGGGGAATTGAAGCAAGCTCTGCTGTTTGACCTGACACTTAATGAAGGCGGTTCAAATCAATTTGGGGTGGGAGATGGGATTTGAACCCACGACTTTCGGTGCCACAGACCGACGCTCTACCAGCTGAGCTACTCCCACCACTCGTTCGTAGTTTAGCACGACCTTCGCGGCGTAGAAAACTTGCCGATTGCACGATTGGCGACGAAGTGGAAGGATATCAGTTATCAGATAGCAGCAATCAGGAAGCGGTGCCGCCTGACGTTTCTTCCCGGTCGCTGGTCGCCGGTCACTCGCCGTCGCGGCGGGCCGAGCGCAACTCCGGGAGCGTTTCTGGGTTAGATAGCCTGAAGGCAGATTTGGAGAGAAGAGGAGCTACCGGAACCCTTCGCATTGGATAGACCATCCAGCAAAGAGAGCCGGGGATCGGGGAAAGCGATGAGATACCTAAAATACATGGTTTTGCTGGGAGTTCTACTGATGGGCGCGAGCTACGCGCAAGCGCAAGTCAGGGTGGGCATTGGAGTTGGCCCGGTGTACGCCGGGATTGGTGCCGCGCCTGTTTGCGCTTATGGCTACTACGGGTATTACCCGTATGATTGCGCGCCGTACGGCTACTATGGGCCGGACTACTTCGTAGGCGGCGTGTTTATCGGTGCGGGCCCGTGGTATCACGGCTGGGGCCGCGGCGGCTACTATGGCCGGCCTGGCTGGGCCTACGGTCGCGGTGGATACGGTTATGGACGCGCTGGTTACGGCGGCAATCGGCCGGGATATGCTTACGGTCGTGCAGGTTACGGCAATCGCCCAGGCAATGCCTATAGGGGCGGTGCGTCTCGCGGTTACGCCGGAGGCGGGTACCGCGGCAACGTTGGTGGCGGGGCCCGCGGCGCAAGCTCCTTCCATGCTGGCGGCGGATTCCATGGCGGTGGTGGAGGCGGATTCCACGGCGGTGGTGGCGGCCACGGAGGCGGCCACAGGTAATTTGAATCAGGTCATACGTTAGAAAAACGAACGGCTGGCAGCAAACACTGCCAGCCGTTTTCTTATATGCACCAAGCACGCCAGATTCCATCTCCATCCCAACTCAGTCCGGCAGATCTCTTGCTTCCTGATATCTGATCGCTGATATCTGATATCTGACCGCCAACATCCCACCGTCCGGTCGATCCCCATTGTCGTGTCTACTCTTAACGAGGAGGAAACGCTGGTCAGCGCCCAAGAAAAACACGGCACAGGAGTTGGTAAACTGGGTCAAGGGAAGCGTGTCCCCGCGCATGAACCCGCAAGCATCGGATCGGCTCCATTTCGAGCTGCAATTGGCCTACGCGCGGCCTGTAGTCGCGATGCTGGCGGTGCTATGCCTGATGGAAATGCGGCCCGCGCGGGAAGTCGAGCGGCCACTTTCGTTTCTGATTGCCTATTTCGCTGCGGCAATCGTGATCGTCCTGCTGGAGCGGGCGCTGCGCCGCTACAACTGGCGGCTACCGCTGCTCTGCGACATCCTGGTGCTAATCGTCTTCCTGTACATTTCGCCGGAACTCCTGCCCGCCTGGTTCCTGCTATTTTTTGTGGCCTTCGCGGCAGCTTACCGCTGGAGCCTGCGCTTTTCCTGGTTCCTGTGTTTCGGGTTGTTGCTGTTGGGCCTGGCGCTGGACATGCACCGCGGGGCGCCCGCAGCGCAACCCAGGGACCTGCTGTACCTGATATCGTTTTTTTCGGCCTCGTTCCTGGGGTCCGCGGGAATGGCGTTCCTCGGGGACCGCAACCGGCGCTTTGCCGCGCAGCAAGCGTTTCTGACGCGCGTAGCAAACACGATGCACGTGGACCTCGGGTTGGCGGAATCGCTACGCCTTCTGTTGGAAGAGTTGTGCGCGGAGTTTCAAACCGAAGCCGCGCTGCTGGCGTTTCGCGACGTTGACCTCGAGCGCATTTTCCTCTGGCAATTGAAATCGGGCGAAAGCGAGCGGCTGGCCCCGGAAAATCTTCCGCTGACTCGCGCGGACGGATTCCTGCTGGATGATATGGAAGCCTCGTTGTGCTGGAACTCGGTGGCAGGTAGAGGCGCGGCGTTCGGCTGGGACCGGCGGAACGGGCAGGCGCTGAAAAACGTGCCGCGCGTGCCGGGTCCGACATTGCAGGAGTTTGGCATCAAGAATTTCATAAGCGTGGCGTTTGATCAGGACGGGCATCCGGCGGGAAGGCTGTTCCTGGTGAACCGCCGGCCGGGACATACGGGGTTCGCGAAGGAGGACCTGGCGTGGTTCGAGCGCATCGCGCGGCACGTTAGCGTTTCGATCGAGAGCGTTTTCCTGCTGCGGCACTTGCGGGCGCGGGCGATTGAGGCGGAACGCTCGCGAATTTCCCGCGATTTGCACGACGGCATTCTGCAAACACTCTTGAGCATCGAGATCCAGATTGATGTGTTGCGGCGAAGGGTGTCCACGCACCCCGAGCAGGTGGAAGCCGGGTTGACCTCGCTGCAACAGACGGTGCGGAACGAGGGCGGAGAGCTGCGGCACCTGGTGACGGACCTGCGGCCGCTGCGTGTGCAATCGGCGGACATGGTGGACCTGATGAGAGGGTTCGCGGAGCGGTTCCGCAACGAGTCTGGTTTAGCACTGGATTTGCTGATTGATTCGGCGGAATTGCACGCCCCTGACCGGGTTTGCCGGGAGCTTTTCCAGATTTACCGTGAAGCACTCAACAACATAAAAAAGCATGCCAAGGCTTCCCATGTCGTGGTAAAACTGTCGCAGGACGATAGCCGGCTCGCGCTGGTGGTGGACGACAACGGCGAAGGGTTCAGCTTCGCCGGGCGTTTCACGGGGGATGAGCTCGACCGGCTGCGGCTGGGTCCTATTTCCATCAAGGAAAGAACGCGCACGGTTGGCGGAGTTTTAACCGTGGAATCGAATCCAGGCCATGGTGCGCGTCTGATGATCGAGGTACCGCTCGGCTGATATGGCTAAGACTAAACAGCAGGTTCGCGTATTGATGGCGGACGATCATGCGATCTTCCGCGACGGCCTCCGCAAGCTGCTTGACGGCGACGAGGAGATTACCATTGTCGGCGAAGCCCAGAATGGCGCCGAGTGCATCAAACTCCTCGCCAAGCTGAAGCCCGACATTCTCCTGCTGGACCTGCGCATGCCGGATAAAGACGGTTTGGCCGTGCTGGAAGAAGTGAATTTCGACCAGATGCCCACCCGCGTGATCGTGTTGACCGCCGCCGAAGACGACCGCGATGTTGTGCGCGCGATGCGTTTGGGAGCGCGTGGCGTGGTGCTGAAGCAGTCCGCCACGGACCTGCTGGTTAAGAGCATTCACCGCGTCCACGCGGGCGAGA
>CAYOOS010000114.1:0-10712 GCA_964405585.1 uncultured Acidobacteriaceae bacterium
CGTTGATGCCGTAAAAAATGGCCACGAAGAGAACGCTTTGCGCCAGGATGCCGGGGGCAATGAAGTCCAGATAAGGAACATTGCCCGTGTGCATCGCCCCGCTGCGTGAGAACACTTGCCCAAAGATGAGCAGCCAAAGCGCGGGCTGCAGCGCGCGGGTGATGAGTTCCGTGAAATCGTGGCGCAATTTGCGCAACTCAAACTCGGTGATGACGAACGTCTTTTCGATGAATCCGGTTAAAGGGTGGATGAATTTGGAAATCATAGGGTTGGGTTAACCAAGGCGCTGGGCGGTGGCGCGTTCGGCGGATACGTCGTGAAAGCTGCCGCCGGATTCGAGGGCGCTGCCGGCATAGTGGACGAAGACCTCACTCAGCGTGTGGCCGGGTCCAAGCGAAGTCTCAAGTTCTTTGCAGGTACCCAGCGCATCCACTTTGCCCTGGCGCATAATCGCGATGCGATCACAATGGCTCTCCGCCTCCTCCAGGTAATGAGTGGTGAGGAACAGCGTCGTGCCGTACTGAGCGCGCAAATCAACCAGATGTTTCCAAACGGCGTCCCGCGCAATCGGGTCCAACCCGACGGTCGGCTCATCGAGGAAAAGCACTCGCGGCCGATGCAGCGTGGACTGAGCGATTTCGAGCCGACGGACCATGCCACCGGAGTACGTGCCCACAAGGCGGCTTCCCTCGGCAGTTAGCCCCATGAACTCCAAAGCCTCGCGAATGCGCGCCTGCTGCTCGCGGTGTGGCAAATCATAGAGCTTGGCAAAAATCAGCAGGTTTTCGTAGCCGGTAAGCGAGCCGTCCACGGAGACCGCCTGCGGCACGTAACCGATCGAGCGGCGAACGTCGACCGCCTGCTTCGTTATTGAGAAGCCAGCCACCTTTGCCTCGCCCGAGGACGGCGGCAACAGAGTCGTAAGCATTTTGATTGTGGTGGTCTTGCCGGCCCCGTTGGACCCGAGCAGCCCAAACACCTCACCGGCGTTAACAGAAAGAGTCAGAGCATCAACTGCCGTAAATGCCCCGAACCGGCGTGTTAGCGTCTTGAGTTCCAGAACCAGTTCGCTCATAAGATGACTGCGGAGAATCGGGCTCGCGTCCATTCCACCAGCTAGCCTGAATGGGGCTGTCTATTTCTCTGGCGCTTTCCCGGATGGGGCAGAGCCGTCGGTGGCTCGAAGTCCAGTGATCGAATCAACGTGAATGCGGAAGAAAAGCGGAGCGATGGCGTGGTCTCCCAGGCTGATTTGACGCTCGCCCAACGCATTTTGCCACCACAACTGGCGTTTTCCTAAGAGCGCTCGGGCATGTTCCCGCTCGGTCGTAAATCGCGGTTCTGGCAACTCTTGGTAGCGGCCCGTGGCGATCACGCTGGTCCACTCAGACTGGTTCGTGATTTCGTCCACTTCCAGGCAAACCTTGGGATTCGTCCGCATCCATTCGTTCTTTTGCCCGAAGGTCGAGAGGGCGTAAATAAATCCAGCTTCGTACGCGAAGTAGAGGGGCAACACGTAGGGCTGGTCCTCGCGCGAGCAGCCGAGCCTTCCGAACGAAGCGTCGCCCAGGAATGCACGGCACTCCTCTTCGGCCATCTGAGTGATCACCATTGCCACACTCCTATTCTCTGGAACGGCGATATGCGCCGCTTCGACTCCGCTATGCAATGTATTATTTCTTATTTGGTTGGCGTTTCGCTAGCGGTCTCTTCCGTCTGCTCTTCCGCCTTTTTCCAACTTGCGTTGAGAGTATATTCCTTCATGGCCTTCGCAAGAGTCGCGCTCTGGTTGCCGAGATCCTTCTGATAGACCACTCCGTCCTGGTTCACGATGAACGTCATCACGCCGGACGACCTATATTCCGCAGGGTAGGCCACGAACGCGAAGCCTCCGGTCATCTTGCCGTCCACGATGTAGTTTTTCGCTCCGCCGGGGCTTGTGGCCCCCTGGCGCGTCAAGACGTGGAAAAAGTAACCGCGATAGGGAACCGGACCGCCCCCCTCGCTCTTGGAATTTTCCCTGGCAACGGCCCACGCCACCAGCGGCCCGATGGGACTTTGTGGCTGGCCCTCGTCGGCTTTCCAATAAAGCCCGTTGTGCTGTCCTTCCTCACTGAAAATCCTCTGAGCGTATTCGTTGTTCTGGGCGGAGTAATATTCCTTTTGCGCCGCCACCAGTTCCTGGCAAACGCGAATAGCGGACATTTCATTCCGCCCAATTCGCCGGTACAAAATCTCCTTTTTGCCCGCAGCGGTGTCGAAATACCACAATTTGCCTTTGCTCACGAGCGGAATGGGCGTGGGCCAATTGTGCGCGCCGATGTACAGGATCGTCGTTCCATCCGGCTCTTTTACCAGGCGGTGCATTTCCTGATATCTCTGCGCAAAATTCGCCCGGCTCTCCGCGTCCTCGGTCGCGTCTCCCGAAGAAACGATATCTTTTCCGTCCGGCCCGAGAATTTCCAGCATCATTTTTTCGTCGTTGCTTTGCGCCGCCGCCACCAGAGCGCTGCTCGCGTCTTCCGCGGATGCAAATGTCTTTTGGCCACGTTGTTGTGCCAAAGAACGTGTGGCCAGGCACCCTGTCAAAAGAACCACCACCACCGCCAATTTAGAAAGATACGCCCAATTCAATTTTTCGGAATTCAGGTTCGCTCGCTGCATTTGGCTTTTCTCCATTTTTGAATTTCACCATTCACCCTGAACACAACGAATCTTCGATTAGCGATGCCTTCCACCGCCGCCACCGCCGCCGCGCGATGCTCCACCACCCAAGCTGGCGCTTCCGCGTGACGAATAACTCCTCGCTTCTCCGCCGTGGTCGTAGTTACTGAAGGCGCCTGACTTCACGCCTTTCTGTCCTTTGGGGGCGGCGTATCCCCGTGCTGCCCTGGTATTTCCCTCGAACGGCCTGGCCGCTGCGCCGGGACGGTTGGCAACTCCGCCGCGCGCACCGAAACCTGCGTTGGGTGGTCTGTTCCCAGCGTTCCCACGGGCGAACGCTCCGCCGCGCGCGCCTCCACCTCGGTAGTAGGCATTCCGGTTATAAAACGTCCGGCTCGGAGAGTAGTACCTGCCGTGGTTAAAAACTGCGTAATGGTTGTGCCAATCGAATCCCCAATGGCCCCATCCCCATCCAAAGCCGCCGAAGAATCCAATTCCGAAGCCCATCCCCCACGAAAGATATGGGCCGCCAAACCAGATTCCGGGATACGGATACCATCCTGGCCACGGTCCAATCGGACCTCCATAAACCAACCAGGGGTCATACGCGGGGATGTAAACGGTGTTGGGGTCGGCCGGCTCAATCGTGATTTCCGAATCTTGCGTCGCCACGGTCTGCTGTGGCGTGCTCTTCAGATTGCCGGCTGCTTCCGCTTTCTGGCGCATCACCTGAACGGCATCCATCACATCCTGTTCCTGGTTGTAGTAGGCATCGCCCAGTGACGAAGTCCAGGAAAGATTCTTGTCCATATTCCCCAGGACGGAGGGGAACGCCGCCAGCGCTTTCACGCTCGGGTCCCAGGGTTGTTGGTCAACCGCCTGAGCTAGAGCATCGCCCTTCAGGTTTGCATTTGCTTGCACCCACCGGTCCGCCTCGACCACCTGCTCCGGAAACGTGGACGCAGCCAGAACCTGCGCCACCAGCGAGTCCGGATACAGTGCAATCGGTGCCACCAGTTGCTGCAACTGCTCGGGAGTCTGTTGCGCGTACGCTGGCGCCTGCGCGGCCTGCGCCGGAGCCTGTGCCGGGGCTTGTGCATCCTGGTACGCCGGCAGGTTCTGTGGCCAAGTGGCGAATAAAAGCGCCATCGACAGCAGGCAAACCAAGATATGTTTGCCCGCCTGAGCTCTTGAAAACCCTCCCACGCCTTCGATGATATTCATGTCTTCTACCCTCCTCTGCATCTTCATCGCTTCACGCCTCTTCTAGATATAGACGACAAATTCGCTGTTTACGTTACCTTTTCCTGTCTTATCCGGGCGGACTCTCAAGTTTGCCAGCAAGCACCGACACTATCTCTTCGACGTTGCCGTCTGCGCCTTGGCCAGCTGCTCTTTCGCTCCCCCGACAACCCGCGTGCTGCCTGCTGCGTCTTCGCCTTTTCCCTGGACGAAACTATCGCCTTTTGCCGACAACTCTGGGTTCGTCTCCACGCGAACGCTCCTCGCCGGGGCTGCTTTTGGCATCACTACCTCGAGCCTGCCATCGTTGAATGACGCCTTGGCCTTCGAGAGATCCACCTCACAAGGTAAATCGATAACGTGGAACATCAGTTGCGCGTGCCTATGCGAATGAGGGTGCTTTTCCGACTTGTGGTTTTCGTCGGGTTCGGTTTTTCCACTGATGCTCAACCGGTGCGGCTCGAGGCTCACCTTAATCTCCTGCCTGTGGAATCCAGGAAGATCGGCGCGTGCGGTAAGCCGTTCTCCAGATTCCGAGAGGTGGAACTTCACGGGCGTCAGCAGCTCGGACTCCGCGAGTAGCCAATCCGCTCGGTCGTTCCCGTGAACGTGCCCGCCTTTCTCGAATATCTCGTAGGCGCGCCGGGCAATCAGATTAGATACGTCTTGTGTATGCTCGAAAAGTTCGTGAACCGACACGAGATTCACATCGGTGCTGATTTCTATGGATGATGATGTTGTTGTTGAAGATTGGTCTTTCATGGCTGCTTCCTTTCTGTTCTATGCAACAAATTCTTGCCTGCGCGCGAAGCAACCCGGGCATCTTTCAGGTCGGCGCCGTTCTCCGGGAGCATCACGAGTCCACGGCCCTGCGAACAAGCTAGTTCACTGCCTGTCCAGTCGCGAAACACCGGGACATTTCATCGAGTACCCTCGCAAACTCCGACGGCCGCAGAGCTGGCAATCCCAGGCAATCTTTTCCATCATCAATGGCTGGCAGCCAAAAACAACTATCCTCGACCGGCAAGCAAAGGAACGCAGTAACCGGAAGTCCGGCCAAAGCCACCAGCAGGCCAAAGCCTGTTCCATCCGACAATTGCGTCTTGCTGAGCACTAAATCAACCGGGTGCGAGTTCAATAGATCAAGCGCCGCTCGCATATTGCCGGCCACATGGCATCGGAATCCCCAGCGGTGCAACTGTTCCGACAAGGCATACCCACTCTGCCAATTCTGTCCGATCAACAGAACGTCCCTGCCGGATAGCGTCATTTACCACCTCCAAAAAACTCGCTTCGGGGCGGTGAGCTGTGAATCGCTAGCGCGGATCAGTGCGTTGGCTGCGGGCTAACCGGGTTCTGGCTTCTGACCAACGCTTTGTTCGCCCATTCCTGAACGCGTTTCTTATTCGGATGTTCTGCCTTTGCATTTGCCGTGTCCGCACGCACAATCGATGTCCGGCGTGTGTTCCATTGCCTCGCACGCTGCGCTGCAATACTTGCCCGACGTTGCCACGCACGAACAAACGGGGTGCGCGCATTTCTGGGCTCCTGCGGTCGTCGTTGCGTTCGTGCTATTTAGTGGTGTCATTTCTTTTCTCCTGGCTGCGGGCCAACAGCGGGTGATCCAGGGCCCTATCCTAATGGCAGCTAAAAGGCGTTTCTGCACAATACAGAACACATTTCAACTTTGCCGGCTGAGCGGCAACGGCTTATGTGGCCGGATGAACGCCGGTGTTTATGCTCGGCGCTTCGCTAAGTCGTTCAATGGCACGATCCATCATCCAGAAATTGGCGGCCGGCGGCCATCGATGCCAGTGAGTGCGCGCAATTCATGATTCGCTGATCCAGGGGATCGTCCGCCACCATCGTGGGAGCAACGTAGTCCATGGATTTGTGCGATTCCAGAATCGCGTTGCTCAACTTATGCATGTTGTCGAATTCGTTGGTAAGTAAACCCAGAGCGTCGCGGTCCGAATCCGTTGACACTGCCACGGACGCCAGGTTGAGGCTCTTGGCGGCTTGCACCCGATAGGCGCTCAACCAGTCCTCACTGATTGGGTACCCATGCTGGACAGCGTTGCTCAGGACGCTTCGCCATTCCCGGATTGCCGCCATTTCCTCGATCCCGGCTCTCAGGAACTCTTTGGTGAATCCTTGATTCGCCGGTTCGCTTGCCGAAGCAGGCGCCGGCGCCGGGCTTGTCGCGGAGCCCGGCAACGTCAGTATGATCTGATTCCCCTTGAAGCTCAGGGAACCGCTCGCAACGCGGGCCAACGCATCGATTTCGACGTAGGATCGCCCGTTCATCTGCATAACGGGCGCATCTCCGGGCCGGCCGTTTACCTGAAGCGTCAAGGTCTGCTGCGCGGCTTGCGATAGCGCCATGATTGGCAGGGCCAGAAGCACCGCCAATAACCACCAATTGCTGAATGGTCTCTTTCGCATAGTTCCACGCCCCGGCGACGCTCTCCCCAACTCACAACGAACTGAGCTTCTCGTGTCCACCGCAGCCCAGAGTGCTTTCAGCACTCCGACTCTACGAAGCTGCCGCTTTCGCTTGCATCGCCTCGGTTTCGCCCACGAGTTCCTCGAATAGCGACCGGTAATGAATCATGGCTTGCCGCAAGTCCTCCGTGTTGGCCTGCCCCTGCGATTGACGCAGCGCGGTGTTGTGGGCCACACGGTAATTCTCCAGAACTCGTGGATGATCCACGGAAAGATCCGCGGCGCGCTGTTCAAAGTCGCTTACGGGATAGCCACGCTTGGACATTACATCGCCTAATAGTTGGTCGGCGTCCGTGACTGCGCCCCCGGGCCCGTCAACGAACCGCGCCTGGACTCTGGCCCAGGAATCGATGAACCGCGCACGATCGGCCGGAGTAAGTGGCCGGATTTGCATGGCCTCCACATGATCTGCGCGTTTGTCAAGCAAAGCTTCGGCTTTCCGCTGGCTCCCGCCTTCCTTCAAGGCCCGCGCATACTCTGCACCGCCAAACTGCGTGCGTAGTTTCTGCGTACGGCGTTTCTGTACAAAGAGCGCAACCGCGATGCCTGCGGCCAACACCACAATGACCCCGATTATTAACGCTATTTGTGTCGTGCTTAATGCGGATAGATTCATGACTTTCCTCCAGTTACTTACCGATACGTTCGCTCAAATCCAGGAGTCGCCACGGCTCGCTCGCGCGCAACCGTACCGCTTCACGGTTTTTCGATTACTTTTTCCACTTGGCCGATTTTCTTTTGAACTTTTCCTGCCAGTACTTCGCCAGTTCCTTCGTCTTCCAGGTCGGGGTTGTTTGTCAGCCGGGCTATCTTTTCTTTTATCTTGCCTTTTAGTTCGTGGATCTTTCCCGCGACCTCATTCTCAGTGCCTGTCTTCATGGGTTTTGTTTCCTCATCAGCAAAAAGTCATCCGACTTATTCCAGCAATGTCATGGTAAGGAAGGTCGGGCACGATATCTGTTCACATCGGGACACTTTCACCACTTGTTCATTTTTTCTTGAGGGGGGAGTTGCTTCTGGCGGCAGGGAGCGAGGATCTACTCGCTTGCTCGTGGCGCTCGCGGAAAAGTGAACTTAGTCGTGCAGTACAACGCTAAGGAGGGAATCGTTGACGTGGATCTCGCCGTCGTACTTAATGAAGCCCAGTTTCCTGAATTTGTTCATGAAAAAATTGACCCGGGACCGCGTTGTGCCAATCATCCCCGCCAGCATCTCTTGCGATACCTTGGGAAGTACTTTTTGAGGCAGACCCGGCGCGCCATAACGCGCCAGCAGCAGCAGAGTGCGCGCCAGCCGTTTCTCGCTGGAGTTGAAAAGCTGATCGATCAGGTCCGCTTCGACGCGGATGTTTCGCGCGAGCATATAAGTGATGAAGCGGTCGGAAAACGCGTGTTCCCCATGGAGCGCGCGAATCATCTCGCTTTTCTCGATTACCAGCAGGGTCGTCGGCGCAATCGCTGTTGCCGTCGCCATGCAAATGGGCTGGCCTGCCAGGCACCCCTCCCCAAAGAAATCGCCCGGTCCCAGAACTGCCACAACTGCCTCTTTGCCGGTCTCATTCACTACGCTAAGCTTCACGCCGCCTTCCTGAATGTATAGGACATTCTTTGCGGGATCGCCCTGCGCGAAGACGGTATCTTTCCCTCGAAACTTGGCTACTTTCCTCCCCAGACCAGCCGAGTCGAGAAACACTTTCAAATCGAACACAGGGCTTCTTGGAATCGCTTTTTGCGGGGAGCGACGGGGTTGTACAGATACACGTCGAACTGCGGTAGACACCATACGATAGAATAGCACCAAACCCGGTTCCGAAAACTGTCTAATATCGAACAGTCCGTGTAAGATTGACACGGTGTTCATTTCCTGTCGCTCGCTCGGATAAGTCCTTAAATGTCAGTAGATTACCGGAAGATTCCTAGCGGTTTCGGAGGAATTTCCACAGCGAACGGTGCACCTCCAATCCTCCATCGTAATTGATGAATCCCTTCCTCCTGAATCGATTCATAAACAGATTCACTCGTGGCCGCGTCGTGCCAACCATCTCCGCCAGCACTTGGTGACTTAGGGGAGGAATCTCAACCACCGCGGGTCCTTTTCCATTCAAGTGGGCTAGTCGCAGAAGCACCCTCGCCAGCCTCTGCTCCGCAGAGGAAGTCAGGAGATGCGCCACGTGATCCTGATACTCCTTCACGCTGGACAATAGATAAGCCACCAGAGAATTGGATGTCTTGTTCTTCTTGCGCAGCAGTTGGAGCATCTTTTCTTTTTTAATGGTACGTATGGAGCTGGCGGTCAACGCGACGGCCGTGGACGTGCGAAGTGGGTAGCCTGCCAGGCACAGTTCGCCAAAAAAATCATGCGCGCCCAGGATCGCGGTCACCGCCGTTGGTTGGTGTTTCGTCTTGGTCGTTAGCCGCACCCCGCCCTCTTGAATGTAGAAAAGCGTGTAAGCTGCCGCTCCTTGCTTGTAGATGCTTTGTTTGTTCCGATAGTGCGAAATCGTGCCACCTAGGCTGTCTCCGGAGGTGAATCCCCCGAGGGGGGATGTCTTCCGCTTCGTGCCTTTCATATCTCGCTCCGCTCTTCCGCCGGCCATTCCATGCTCATGGCTTCCCCGCTGCCATCGCGGACTCCCGATGAGCTGCCTGTGACCACTCGAAAGCCTTCTTCGCATGCTCCAGTGCCTGCCTCGAATGTTCATGTCCGGTCTGATGATCTTCTTTGCTGTGGTGCGTCGCAGCAACGCGGTGCGCGTGCGCGGCGAGTTCGTGGAATTCCGCAGCTCTTTGATGGGAATCATTTGGCATGGTTTTTCCGGTCCTCGATGTCCCGCGTATCTTAGAGCCATTCCATTTTTCAAACTGTCTAATTATGAACACTTGCACCGCAACCATGCGCTCCAGGCCGCACGTGGGAAGCGCGCATAAAGAGGTCGAAGTGAAAACAAATGTGGCCGTCACTACTGGACAGAAGAGAACGGCGCATTGTCTTCTCTGCTTGCGCTGGTAGGTGTCCCAAAGAGGACAGACGAAGCCCCGGGAATAAGCTACTAATCCACCGAAGGTTTAAGCGCAAGCGAGTCTTCCCAATATTCGGAATGCGGAGATGCCATTGGATAAATCAGCGGCGGGCAATCGGAGTGGTCAGCGGCAAATCTTGGCTGCGTGCTGGCTAGTATATGGAATTATTCGTCTCATCATGGGAGTCTGTCTCGTTCTCTTTAGCGGAACTGCCACGGTCATGTTTGGCGCTCTTCTCGATCGCGTGCCCAATCCGTTTGCATTGATGAGCGATTTTCACATCGTCTATGCATGCATCGTGGTCTTGGCGTTCCTTTGCGGTGTTTTCGGGGTCTTGGCTGGATTGGCCCTCTTAGCGAATCAACGGCCGGCCCGCAAGCTGGCTCTCATTGCAGCGTTCTTGTCAGTCTCCGAACTTCCCTTTGGTACCACTCTGGGAATTTATACTCTCATCGTCCTGCTTCCGGTACCGGATACATCTGCTGCAATCCGTTCCTAAGAACGCGCTGTATGAAAACGTCCGAAAGTTGACACTTGTAGTCTCGCCAGTGCCGCTCCCTCGCTTTCGAATTTCTGGTGCCCAACCGCTTGCTCTCTAGGCCCATGGCCAAAGGGAGTCTGCCAGGTATGCTTGCTGGATATCCTCAACCCCACAATATTGAAAATTCTTGAGTACAGACTGCAGCTGCAGCGCCTGTCCAAATAAAATTCACGGCTTTGCGCACTTCTTTCTTGCGAAGGTGCACTATCGGACAGTATTGCGGCTTCTGAACGCCGATACTCGGTACTCGAGGTTCTTAGAAGGAGACAAATGTTTAAGCTATCGAGTTTCACCTTTGCAGTCGCAATGATGCTGGCCGCGGCAGCGCAAGCGCAGACGCAAGCGCCGGCAGACGCCAATAATCCAACGCCAACGTACCGGATCAATGTTGTGAGCCGTACCACCCGGGCAGTGAGTTACAGGCACCGCAGTGGGAGCACCAAGGTCGATTTTCAAGGCACGGATTTGATGCCTGCCGCGGCCGGCGAGGCCAAAGTGGAAAGCAAGCGCGGAACCATGAAAATCGAAGCCGAATTTTCCGGGCTGGACAGGCCCAGCAGTTTTGGCAACGAGTATCTGACTTACGTATTGTGGGCGATTTCGCCGGAAGGGCGCCCAGTGAATATCGGCGAAGTATTAGTGGGCGATAATCGCCGCAGCAAGCTGGACGTGACCACGGACTTGCAGGCCTTCGCACTGATCGTAACAGCGGAACCTTATTACGCTGTGCGCCGCCCCAG
>CAYOOS010000115.1:0-10610 GCA_964405585.1 uncultured Acidobacteriaceae bacterium
AGAAACGCCCGCGCGCGCGCCACGCGTTTCTTTACCGGCAGCGGCGATGCTCCTTCATACAGCTCTTTTAGATTTGCGCCTGCGCAAAAACCGCCCGGCCGCGCGCTGGTGATGACGCAAGCGCTGGTAATCGGCGCCAGGCCGCCAAACGCCGCCACGAACTCCTCCAGATCCGCCAGTACCACCGTGCCAATTTCGTTGAGTGGAGGAAAGTCCAGCGTGAGTTCCACAACGCCATCGCGCCATTCCCAGCGCAGCGCTTCGCCGCGATACTCTTTCAGCGCCGCCCGGCTCGCTTGCCGTTTGTTCATGAGTTTCCGCCCGCGGCTGCGGCTTGTTTGAGGTACATCTGCTCGATTTCCTCGCGGAACTTTTCGTTGATGGCGTCGCGGCGCAGCTTGCCATTCGCGGTAAGCAGGCCATTCTCCGGCGTAAATGGCTCCTGCAAAATCATGAAGTTGCGCACCTGCCGGTAATGCGGCAATTCTGAATTCACCAGATCCAGCGCGCCCTGCACGGCCTTTGCTTCAACGGCGCCGCTAACCAGAGCGCACAGATAGCCGCGTCCATTTCCCACAAGCACGATCTGCTGCGCTCCAGCCAGGTGCTGCGCCAGACTGTCTTCGATTGGCTCAGGCGCGATGTTGTGCCCGGAATTCAGAATGATCAGGTTCTTGATGCGCCCGCTGATTCGCCAGTTTCCCCGCGAATTCTCTTCGCCCTGATCGCCGCTGTGGAACCAGCCATTTTTCAGCACCCTTTCCGTTTCCTCTGGACGGTTCCAGTAGCCCGGGAAAATATTCGGGCCGCGCACGAGAATTTCTTCATTCTCGCCGGTGAGCATCTCAATCCCCGTGATGGCTTGCCCCACGCGGCCGGGTTCCGCGGCAATCCGCGGATCGTCCATGGTGCAAATGGCCGTGGTCTCCGTCAGCCCATAAACTTGCAGAATCGGTATGCCCAGCATACCGAAGAATTGTTGCGTCTCTGGCGCCAGCGGCGCGGAACCGCATATAAGTGCCCGCAAGTATGGGCCAAAGCGCTCGCGAATTTTGCGGAAAATCAGTTTGCGCCCCAGGAACAGCCAGATCGAATCCCAGGCGCGCCGTTCTTCGCGCTGCTCGCGCTCCCAGGCTTCGCGCGCTTTCTGGAAGATCTTCTGAATCGCGGTGTCGCGCTTGGCAATCGCATCGAGCACGCCGCGTCGCACGCGTTCCAGCAGCGTGGGCACGTTCAGAAAATAATGTGGCGAAGCAAGGCGAATCTCATCGGCCAGGCGGTTGAGGTCCGTCGAAAGCGTCAGCACGGTCTCCCGCGACATGCAGGTAAGCAGCAAAATCCACGAGCCCGCAAAATTGAACGGCAGATAGTGAAAGACGCGATCCGGCTCCCGCGAGGCGCCCATGAGTTGATCCAATCGCTGATCCGTGCAACCGAGCATGTGATCCAGATTGCGCACATTCAAGCAGACTCCTTTGGGTTCGCCCGATGTGCCCGAGGTGTAAATGATAGTGACAAGATCTTCAGGCCGCAGCGAAACCGGCGCAGACGGGATGCCTTTTCCTGCGGGAACGTTCGCCAGCACCTCGTCAAACGTCACGCGGGTCGGCCCATCCGTCCACACGGCGGCTACTGCTTCACCCAACTCAGTGTCACTCACGATGAGAAGCCGCGGGCCGCAATCGTTCATCATGCCCGCAAGTTCGACTGGCGCTTGCCGCGAATAGAGCGGCACAACAATCGCGCCTTCCGCCATCAACGCCAGATCGAACGCAATCCAACGAATGGAATTTGGCCCCAGCAGTGCGCAGCGATCGCCGGGCCGCACGCCCGCTTGGCGAAAATACGTTCTGGCGCGCGCCACCAGGTCAAGCAATTCCCTGCCAGAAACGCTGACAAACCCTTCGCCACGGACTTCGCGCAACACCACGCGCTCCGCCGCCTTCTGCAGTTCGCCAAAAGCGTTTTCGAGGAAATTCATCATGAGTGTTCAGCGGCCCACCGCTAAGACCGCGGGCGTCTGATCGTACTCTTCCACCAGCTTACGCAAATTCTCGTTAAGCGGCGGAAGATTGTCTTCCCAGCTCACCACGCCGCGCCGCAGGGGGACCTCCGGATAGGTGCGGCGCACTTCATCTTCCAGGAAAATCGCCATGCGCGCCATGGCTTTCAGGTTACTCACAACCGTCTGCCCGATACTCGCGCGAATGGCCTCGGCCTCGGTCACAAGCGATTCCATCACCTGCAACAACTTCGGCTCGAGGTCGGGATCGTCCACGTTGAGAAGCAGATGCTGGTGGCCGCGTTCGCGCATCAGGTTGCGGATGCGTTCATCCATGGTCACGCCAGCGGAAACCACTTGCGCGGGCATGCAGGTCACAATCCCGTGATAGCGCGAAGACACCATGTATGTGCATGCGCGCAAGATGGACACCAATTGGAACATGTCGTAATCATCGGATGTCAGTATCGGGGTGCCGGGAATTTCTTTCGCAATCTCGCGGCAAGCCACAGCGTCCAGCCGTTCCATCGCCACAAGGATCGGAAACACGCGATGCTTTTGCAAAAACGCTTTCGCCGCCTTGGCGTATCCGGAAACGTAGTGCGCGAAGCTGCGGTCCACCTCCGCGCCTGATTCAAAAAAGTAGACCGTGCGGTATTGGCTGTCCTTGTATGCGCCGGAAGTCACGCGCGCCAGATATTTTCCGATCGAGGCGCGCACGGGCCACACAAACGGATGAATGGGGCAAAGCGCAAGGATGGGCGTCTTTTCGTCCCAGCCCAGTGCCCGCAAAGCTTTGTGCGCGTATTCCGGCGGGTGCGGCTCGAAGGTCCACGCCGTATCCGCTCCCAATTCGTTGGGCACACCCAGGCCGCTCAACAATTGCTGCGATTCCAGGCTCCGCGTAATGACCAGCGATTCTCCCGTGTACCGCGCACACATCCATTTGATCAGGTCGTCCATGTGGCCTGCATCACCGCCGTACGCCACGGACAACTTATTTTGTGCGGAGGCAATTCCCAGGGAGCCGATCATCATCGTGGTCAGGGCGTTCGCGAATTTGCTCTTGAACATCGAGCCTTCGCACGCCACCACGCCGTGATTTGCATGCACTTCGCGGAACAGGAAGGGCGGGTAGACATCCGGCAGGTACACTTGCCGCGCGCCATCAAAGTATCCCTTGGTGCGGTCGAAGTTCTGCGTCATCACGCTGAACTCGACATTTTCCGCGCCCAGCACGTGGCGCACTTGCCGCAGAATTTCCTGTACGCGCACGTCGCTGCCCGTGTTGCGCGTGCCGTTGTATCCCGCAAACAGGATTTTCAGTTTTTCACCGGGCGTCCAGCGCTTTCCCAGGCCGAACATCCAGCCGAATCGCCGGATTTCGATCAGCGCGCTGACCCATGCAACCAGTAGGAAATCCGTCATGCGCCTGCGCTCCCCGCACTGATTGCCACTTTGCCAGCAGCGTCCCCCGGCCAGGGTTTCGCCGGATATTTGAACTGGTTCTTGCGGCTGAATTGCAGCAATGGATAGGCGTAGGTCGAAAATTTTGCCGGGGCTTCGCTCATCTCCGAAACTACGCGCGAATTATCAAACACAGTATTCCAATCCAGGTACGGCCAGAACACTTTCATCAACGAAGCGCTGTAGCCCACCGCGCCGCCCCTGAATGCCAGCCAGTTGACCGTCTTCGAAAAGGGTCTTCCCAGCCACGTCTGGTAAATGGGCCTTCTCCAACCGCCTTGCTCGGCGAGCGCGTCCGTCAATTCCTTATAAGTCTGCGAGCCTACGCCGGATGATAAATGATAAATCCCAAAGCCCGGCTTTTCCATTTGATGAATTTTGACGATGGCCCCGCCGACATAATTCGCGGGGACGATGTCAATTCTGTCGTCCGGGCGCAGAGGCAAGATCGGCAAGCGCGCCAGCGTGGCGAAAGCCTGCACCATGTCGAACTGAGTCGTCTCTGGCCGACGGCTGTCGCCCATCACGATGGCCGGCCGGAAAATCGTGTGGGGCACATCCGGCAAAAGCTGGTGCACCATGTGCTCGCAAAATTTCTTGGTCCGGGCGTAGGGATCGTAGTCCGAGCGGCTCCAATCGATCGAAGCGTCTTCCGTGACCAGTTCATTCTGCCGCTTGCCCGCCACCGCCACCGTGGACACATGTGAATAACGCCGCAGGCCATTGCGATTCTGCGCCCGCCTCGCCAGTTGAATCACTTCCAGCGACCCGCGCAAATTCACATTCAAGCACTGCTTTTCGGATTTGCGGTTCAGCGATGCCGCGCAATGCACGATGGAATCGGTGGAATCCACCAGCGCGTGGTATTCGTCGTCGCTCAAACCAAACCGTTCGCTCGTCAGATCCCCCAGAAAAATGCGCACGCGAGATTCCACGTATTCGAGAAATTCAGGAAATTCAAAATGGAGTTGCAACGATTGCCACAACCGCTCGCGCGCTTCCTGCTGCGATTTTGCGCGCACCAGCAGATTCAGCCGGTCCGGGTGCCCCGTGAAGAGTCCCGCCACCAGATAGCTGCCCAGATATCCCGTCGAGCCCGTCAGGAAAATGGCCATATGAGGATCGTGTGCGGCTTAATGCGACGCCGCGGATGCTCCCGGGGAAAGCGCGGCCCACTCCATCACCCGCGGTTCGCGGGCTTCCAGCGGCCGCCCCTCCATCAACGGGTAGCACCACCGCCGCAGAGCCGGTATGTGGATGTTAATCCAGTAATCCCACCAGTCAATGGTTTCCGGCGAAAAATCGAACATCCCTTTTTCTTCGGGTGGAAGCGCCGCCGAAAGTAAGCGGGCATTTTCGCACTCGAACACGTGCTCGTTGTGCAGAATGAACGGTTCGTAAAGTTCGATGAGCTTTTCCACGCGCACCAGGTCGCGCTCGGTCTTGGCCAGTGGCGGCTTGCCCAGCCGCAAGCTCGCGGCGGCTTTATTGATTCGCGAAACCACGGCTTTTTGCATCGGGATGGACATGCGCTCATAGCGCAGCTTGGAAACGGGAATGGTTTCCAGCTTCACCTTCAACCAGTGATCAATCCCTGGCTGCGCTTTGTAATGCTTGCGGTGAGCCAGTCCCGTCAATTCAATGGAGCGGCCCATGTTCACGGGGTTGATTCCCGAAGTCGCCAGTTGGTACAGCCGCGCATTTTTCCGTCGCACCAGCGCCGCCGCGATCAGCGTCATCCCGCGCGTCACCATGTCCACGGGAATCACATCCAAACATTTCCTTGCATTCGACGGAAGTTGCCGGAAATTCGTGCCCAGCAAATACGAAAGCGGCCCAGAGGTATTGATTCCCTCGTTCCATCCGGTGAACGGCGTGCGTGTGGAACTCTCCACGATCGAAGGCCGCACAACGGCGATCGGCAGGTCGCGCCCGCGCAACGACAACAACGATTCGCCCAGGCTCTTCGTGAACGTATACGTATTCGGCCAGCCCAGGTGCTGCGCCCGCTTCATTCCCGCTCGTACCAGGCGATTGCGCACCCAGCGTGCCCGGTTGCGCTTCAGCATTCCCTCAAGCTCTGCCGCCGCCACTTTCCTGGGATCGCCGCTGCGTCCCAGCGCCTGACGCTGCAAGGCCTTCACGATGACCGGACTTTGGCCTCGTTCTTCAACCCGTTTGATCATTTCGCGCAACGAAAGGATTTCCCGCTCGGCGTCAAAATCCGGATGATTCGCAGGATTGTAATTCGCACGCAACTCTTCCCCCACGCGCCCATCCCGCATGCCGACCACGTAGCACGTGGAAAGGTGCATCAACGCCGCGTGATCGCAGCGGCGTAGAAAATCCAGCAGGTTGTGCGCGGAATCGACGTTCGAGGAGAGCGCATCGCGCAAGTCGGGGTTGAAATCGGTAAGCCCGGCGCTGTTCGCGATGACGTCCACGGATTGCTGCAGCCGCGCCTGTATCTCAGGGTCCAGGCCAAGCCCCGGCTGGCTCACGTCGCCTTCCACCACTTCCACTTTGTCTCGCAAAAACGCCGCAAGGCCGGCGCCGTGCATTTCATGCAAAGTGTCAAAGGTGGGAGACTCCTCCACAATTTTTTCAAAGCGGCGTTGCGCGGGCGTAGTGCGGTTGCGCCGTATCAGCAGCGTGATTCTCCGGATGTCGGGAATTTTTTCCAGCAGGTCTACCAGCCAGACTTTCCCGATGAACCCGGTCACGCCGATCAGCAACAGGTGTTTCCCGGCCAGCGTTTCGCGCACATTCAGCCGCTCGATGCGCGGCGTATCGCTAAAGAGTTCCACTGCCCGCCCCGCCGGCGGCTTGGGACGCGCCACGGGCTGCACGGTCGTTTCCAGCAGTTCCGGCGTCTTTTTCCAATCCAGTTGCGAGAGCAAGCGATCGCGGCTGAGGCGCCCATCCACCGATCCACTGGCCAGCCAGGCAAACGGGCCCCGCGGGCGGATCACCGGTTCCAGCAAACGTCCCGTGGCCAAACCATCACGAAATTCCAGCCGGTTGGCGATGAAGCCGTCCACGCTGAAATGCTCGGCCATCGGCCGCAGAATGTGTTCCAGAAGCTGCCCGACCAGCACAACGCGTTCGCCGCTGCGCACCGCATCCACCAGCTTTTCCACGGCTTCGCGCCGCATCCTCGGCTTTAGAATGTATTGGAAATATTCCTCGCCCAGCAGGTCCAGCCGGTCGCGCGTGATTCCTCGCAACACGCCATGGATAAATCTTGTGGCAAACTTGCGGCTGGAGAGATACGCCAGTGGCCGCAACACTGCTAACGCCACCATCGCTCCGCGCCGCACCCAGCGATCCAGAAAACTTTGGCTGTTCCAATTGAAGAAGCCCACGCTGCGCAGCGCGCTCATCTCAAACAGCGAGCCTTCCACGCGCCAGTAGCTCACCCGGCGCACACTCTCGGCATCTTTGTCATTCAGGTTGGGTGAATGTTCTGGCATCTTTTTTCTAGAGACTCAACCGCTCGGGAACAGGGGCGTTCTGCAATCCTACGCCATTCCTCGCGCCTTTGCTGCTGCGCTCTGCGCTAGTCCGGAATTGTGGCCTGGCTGCTCCCCGATTGCTCGGGGCTCCACACGCGAGCGTCCAAGCCCCTTGGAATCATCAAAATTAGCACCCCCACGCCCTTCCCGCAACCCGCTCGTGTGGCGCTCAGTGCGCTCCGACGCTACCGGCATCGCATTTTCAGGCATTCGTCCCCCCAGCGCTTCACTCGTCTGATTAGCCCACTAGTCCGAACTTAGCGACGGTCGAAAATTCCAGTGCACTTCAGTCATCTCATGTGGCTTTATCAAGCCCACTTTTTCCCGGTATACCACGAGGGTTCCTCGCCCTTTTGCCCAAACCATTGCCAATCGTTCAATGTGTCGATGAAAAGCTCTCGTTTGTACTCGCGATACTCTGAGGAAAGGTCCGAAGAGCCGTAGCCATGACGGCCGCGCATGTCGCCGATGTGGTCCCGCTCGATGAGTCCAACGACTATTCCATTCGGACCCCCGAAATCAAGAATGTGAGCTTCGTACATTAGCGACTCATCCCTGCTCAGCTTTACTGGGAACGGTGCAACTACACGAATACCGAGATCCGTTGCAGCATTCAGCCAAGCTTTTGATATATGGTCATCCAGGATCCGTCTGTACACCGGCCGAGAAGAAACAACTGCAAATCGCAAGCAAAAATCATAACCTGCGCCAGAGAATGTGCGCTCGGTGATTGTCGCTTCAGCGTAACTTTCGTCATCGTACTCAAAGCTCTTTCCTGAGGTGCTTCCCAAGTACAATTCCAGTACAAAGAGCCCGTCCACTTTCGGTAGCTTCAGGTCAACCCTCTGGTCATAGGGCTGTCCTGTGTATTGGAGCAGTGTGGGTGCGTTCTCTAGGCTTGTCGCAAATAAGCATCGTGGTCCACCGTCGAGCGGGAAGGTGCATTCCTTCATGAATCTCGGAGGCAGCTCGATAGTTGGTGTAATCGGAGCAGAACCTCCCACTTTGAAATGGAACTGTCCCGATGAGTGATAGCTGCTCTTTACACTCTTTCCCTGTCGAGGCTGCATGGCGTAGAGATTGTCAGAATGTACTCGCAGTTCCAGGGCGCGGCATTGTTTAGTGCCATCTGACACCACTACACCAGCAGTGAAATCTGGTTTTGACCGCGGTCTCGCCATGTCCGCACCATCACACTCTTTATATCCCGAACGAAGGACTAGAGTGAACCTTCCATAGTCGCGCCAGCACAGCACCCAGTAACACGCGGAATCGGAAACCGGCCTCGAACCTAATCATGTTACGCAGAGAGTGGATTTGTTATGAGCCGCAGGGAATTCGACGGAGTGAGAGACAAACTAGACGCCCCACCCATACTTCTCGGCGTGTTCAAACGTCCGCTGCATCTCCCGATGCAAATTCTCCATGAATGTAGAAGTGCTCACGGTCTTCGTGCCTAGCTCTTCGATGTCCGAAGTGCGATAGCCGCCGCCCAGAACGCGCACCAGCGACTGCTCCACCCAATCCGCTTCCAGACCCAGCCCAAACGTATCGCGCAGCATCATCGTAGCGCTCAGAATCGAGCCGATGGGATTCGCGCAATCTTTCCCAGCCAGCGTCGGCGCCGATCCGTGAATGGGCTCAAACAGCGGCGCGCTGGTGCCAAAGCTCGCCGAAGGAATCAAGCCGATCGAGCCAACCAGTGCCGCCGCCGCGTCGCTCAAAATATCGCCAAACATGTTGGAACTGAGAATCACGTCAAACTGCGTGGGCCGCAGCGTAAGCTGCATCGCGGCATTGTCCACGTACATGTGTTCGAGCTTCACGGCCGGGTACACCGCGCTCATCGCCGTCACCGTGCGCCGCCAAAGCTGCGAACTCGTCAGCACGTTGGCCTTGTCCACCGAACACAGCCGCCGCGAACGTGCCTCCGCGCGTTTATAAGCAAACACCGCGATGCGCTCGATCTCCGGCGTCGAATAGGACTCCGTGTCAAACGCCCGCTCGACGCCATTCTCATTCACATTGCCGCGCTCGCCGAAATACATTCCTCCGGCCAGCTCGCGCACAATTTCGATGTCCAGATCACCCAAGCGTTCCGGACGCAGCGGCGAAATGCTGCGCAGCGGCTCCAGCACTTTCACCGGCCGCAGATTCACATACAGCCCAAGCCCTTTGCGCAAGCCGAGCAAGCCCGTCTCCGGCCGCTTTCCCACCGCCAGCGCGTCCCACTTCGGCCCGCCCACCGCTCCCAAAAACACGGCGTCGGCTTTGCGGCAAGCGTCCAGCGTCTCATTCGGCAGCGGCCCACCGGTCTTATCAATCGCCGCACCGCCAATCGGCATCTCGACCGTTTCAAATTGATGTTGGAATTCCCGCGCACATTCCTGGAGCACACTGGCAGCCGCGCGCGTCACTTCCGGACCAATCCCATCGCCCGGCAAGAGCACTATTTTCTTTTTCAACTTCATCGTGGGGTCCCCGTTCTTAATTGTAGCGCGGGTCAAACCGCGGGTGCGGTTTCGCTGGCCAAAGGCACAGCCTTGCGGCGCATCACTTCGTGGGCAATGGTCATCAGGTCGCGCGCGCGCACCTGCTTCGAAGCATCGGCTAGCGTCGTCACGCGGCGGTAGCATTCGGCGAGTTCCGCATCACTCGGCGTGTAGCCAAGTTCCGTGAGCGACATGCGCAGCGCGTGACGCCCCGAATGCTTTCCGAGCACCAACGAACGCGAAGGCACACCAACAGCCTCCGGCGAAATAATTTCGTACGTCAGCGGATTCTTGATGATGCCATCCTGGTGAATCCCGGCTTCATGCGCGAACGCGTTTGCGCCTACCACAGCCTTGTTGGGAGCCACCAACGCCCCGGTAATCTGCGTCAGCAACCGGCTGGACTTGTACAATTCGTCCAGCTTCAATTTCGTGGCCACGCCAAAGCTTTCCTTGCGCACCGCCAGCGCCACCGCAACTTCTTCCAGTGCGGCGTTGCCCGCACGTTCGCCGATTCCGTTCACCGTGCACTCAATCTGTCGCACTCCGGCGCGAACGGCCGCCAGCGAATTCGCCACCGCCAGGCCCAGGTCGTCATGGCAATGCGCGCTCAAGATAATGTGCTCGGGCTCGCCCAGATGCTCGCGCACCTTCAGGAACATCGCGGCATATTCTTCCGGCACGGCGTATCCCACCGTGTCCGGCAGGTTCAAAATCGTTGCGCCGGCGTCCACGGCAATCTGGCAAGCCTTGCACAAGAATTCGATCTCCGTCCGTCCGGCATCCTCGGCGGAAAATTCCACTTCCGGAACCAAATTCCGCGCCAGCTTGATCATCGAGCCGATCGCTTCCAGCGCCTGCTCCCGCGTCATGTGCAGCTTCGCGGACAAATGTAGATCCGACGTTGCCAGAAACACATGCATCCGCGGCGTCGCTGCCGGTTTCAACGCTTCGGCGGCCGCCAGAATGTCGTCTTTACGGGCCCGCGCCAGCGCCGCGATGGGCACTTCGCGAACTTCCTTGGCAACGGCCAGCACAGCCTCCAGGTCGCCCTTCGAAGCGATCGGAAAGCCGGCCTCAATAATGTCCACGCCCAGCGCAGCAAGCTGGTGCGCCATTTGGATCTTCTCCTGC
>CAYOOS010000116.1:0-10561 GCA_964405585.1 uncultured Acidobacteriaceae bacterium
CGGTTTTGTCGGCGGCTCCGATGCGAACTGGTCCCCACCCTTCACCGGCAATAATCTCTGCCTGTCCGGCTAGTTTGCAGTCAGCTCTGGCTTTGTTTTTGTTCAACAAGGCCCGGCACCAATCACTTCCGTCTTTGGCATCGGCACGATTGGCTGCAGTTGCTTGGAGGTGCTCCAATTGACATTCGAGGCGTATTAGGGCCTCAGGATAAGCGTCTTCCTCCAAGTTCAGGAAAGGGTAGAAATTCTCGATATCAATTTTCTGCGCCTTGTCTGGTAGGTTGATTTGTATAGTCTTGTGCCAGAAGAAATCAAATCCGCGCGATGACAACTTCTCGGGGACTGAGCGGAATTCAGGACTTTCCAGAAGCTGCGTTAAGGTGCGGAGGTCATCCGGGTTGACCGTCGTTGAATACTCGTCCCCATTCTCGATGTACACTACCCTGCCGTCCTCGAACACGCGTAAATCCTCGACGTAAGTCTCTCCGTCCCGAGGTCCAGCAACCGCGTCGTGGGAGATAAGAATCGGACGGGGATCAGTTTGAGCCAGAAGCTGCAGAGCAATTAGAAACGCTAGAGGTAGGTGAAATCGTCTCATCGGGTCACCAATACCGACAACGCGAGATAGACTGCTTCCAAACTTCCCACACAATTAGACGCCAACCGGCCGTGTGATGGCTAGGTCCGTGGGGTATAGCTGATTACCGCTGCTGTTACCGGACATGTCGGTGGTGTGACCATCCCTCTCGAAGCAAAATCCCGTTGCACCGAAATAGTGCAGGCGTAAGGTGTGCATCACCTTTTCTCGCCGCATAAGACACCCCCGCGTTTTCTTGACCCTGCACTCACCGCGCAAGTACACTAGTAAATTCGGAAAGCTGCCTGCTTTCAGACAGTCCGGCTTGACGAACACGACCCCAAGGCCATCCTGGTTCGCAGTTTGAACGGGCGGCGAAACGCCGCCAAGGGATGAAACTTGCGGAGTTCGCGGGCCGTATCCATTAAGGGGGATTGCTTTGCCAAAGCGTACATTTCAACCGCGGAAGCGCCGCCGCGCCAAAACGCACGGATTTCGTTCGCGCATGAAGACCGTAGGTGGCCGCAAAGTGCTTGCGGCTCGCCGCAAGAAGGGACGTCATCGCCTCACTCCCGAGTAATGGGGCCGCCCCACCTTCGCCACCGGCGAAGCGCGGCCAGACGTTTCCGCGCGAGGCGCGCTTGCTCCGCAAGAGTGATTTTGACGCGGTCTACGCCTCCGGCAAGCGTCGCTCCAACGCCCACTTCACCGTGTTCGTTCGCGCCAATGAACTGCCACTGAGCCGCTTCGGTTTCAGCATCAAGAAGGCACTCGGCGGGGCCGTGGTTCGCAATCGCATGCGCCGAAGGTTGCGAGAGATCGTGCGCGTCCATCGCAAGGAGTTACCAGCAGGATGGGACATCGTCATCCACCCGAAGCGTTCCGTCGCGAAAGCGCCCTTTGCGGCGCTGACGGCGGAGTTCCTTCGCCTGTTGCAGGGCCTGTGATTTCCCCGGCGAATTGCGTGAAGCAAGCTCCGCATTCGGCCGCTGTTCGCGCCGCATTGTTTGCGCTCGATTTCTACAAGGCGTATCTGTCCGCACTATTCGCTGGCACGTGCCGTTACGAACCCACCTGTTCCCGCTACGCCTACGAAGCCATTGAACGATTCGGCGTGTGGCGCGGTGTCTGGCTGGGCACAAGGCGTCTGCTGCGCTGCCATCCGTTGTCCCGCAGATTTGGATACGACCCGGTTCCGGAGAAATGGGAAGAGATGCCAACGAATTCCACGATGAGAACTGAAGCGCGCGAGGTTCGCCCGTGAGCAATCCTCCAGGGAACCAATTCTCCCCCATTGGGCCAAAGAAGGATAAGTTCACCCCGGAGTTGCGCATCCTTGTCGCTTCGCTCCTTTCCATGGCGGTCATTATTCTCTGGTCCAAGTATTTTGCGCCCAAGCCTCCCGCGCATCTGCCGCCACAGAACCAACCGGCCGTTACCGGTCCAGCGACCCCGGGAAATACCGCCGCGACTCCGGCAGCGACACAGACGGCTCCCGCCGTAACTCCTTCAACAGTCTCCGCGGCTGCCGCTCCTGTGACGCCGCCCGTTGGCGACGCGCAAGAGCGCGCCATTGTTGTGGAAAACGATCTGTACCGCGTGGAATTCTCCAATCGCGGCGCGGTCGTCAAGAGCTGGCTGCTCAAGAAATATAAGGATGATTCCAAGCCGCAAAAGATTCTGGACCTGGTCCATCCGAAGGCGGCTGCGGATACCGGCGGCTGGCCTTTTTCGATGGTCATTGACGACCCCCAACTCGAAAAAGCGGCCAACAATGGACTCTACAAGGTATCCGGCGATTCCACCTCCCTCACCGCCCCCACCGATCTCGTCTTTACCTGGAGCGACGGCCACCTGGAAGTAACCAAGAAATTTCACTTCGAGCATTCCTACGTTCTCAGCGTCGAGACCTCTGTGACCGAAAACGGCACACGCGTGCACGGCGGATTGGCCTGGCGCGGCGGTTTTGGCGACCTCACCGTCACCAATCCCATCCCCGTGGAGACAGTGACCACGTTCTATAGCGAAAACGGCAAGCTCACCACTTTCGTTCACAAGAAGCTCGATGCCCCGGAAAAGTGGGGCAATGTCTGGCAGGGTGGAAAGACCTTCGCGGGCATCGCCGATCGTTACTTTATCGTGGCCTTCCTTCCCCCCAAAGATTCACCCTCGACGCTCCTGGAGACGCGCTATTGGAAGGTGTCCCACGGCATTCAGGTGGACGGCAAGGATCAGTCGGAAGACGTGCCAGAAGTAGCCGTCGACACCAATACTCAGCCGATGGCATTGCGCATTTATGTGGGTCCCAAGGACTACGACGACCTGAAGGCCATTCATCCGCCACTGAACTCCCTGGTGCAGTTCGGCTGGCTGGAGATTATCGCCGACCCGCTGTTCAACGGCCTCAAATGGCTTCACACCTACGTTCCCAACTGGGGCTGGGCCATTGTTGTTCTCACCTTGATCGTCAACATGGTCCTGTTCCCGCTGCGCATCTCCAGTTACAAAACGACCATCAAGATGCAGCGCGTTGGACCTGAAATTAAGCAGATCCAGGAAAAATACAAGAAGTACAAGATGAACGACCCGCGCAAAGCGGAGATGAACAAGGAAGTAATGGCGATTTACAGCCGCGAAGGCATCAATCCGATCGGCGGCTGCCTACCGATGGTCCTGCAATTCCCCATCTGGTTTGGGCTGAATCGCGCCTTGAGCTATGCCATCGAGTTGCGCCATGCCAACTGGCTCTGGGTGCGCGATCTTGCCTCCAAGGATCCTTATTACATTTTGCCCGTGACCGTGGGGCTGTCCATGTATTTCGTCTCCAAGATGACCCCCATGACCGTTACGGATCCGCAGCAGGCGCAAATGATGAAGCTGATGCCCATCAGCATGGCGGTGATGTTTGTGATTTTCCCGTTTTCCAGCGGCCTGGCGTTGTATATTCTCACCAGCAGTTTGGTGGGTATCCTGCAGCAGTGGTACCTGAACCGGACGCACCCGCTTCCCGCCCCGGCTAAGCCTGTCCGCGCCAAGAAGTAAGGCAAGGTGCGCTAGCGCAGTCCATGGGGTTCAAACAGGAATTGTCGAGAATCCAATGACCAAGGAATTCGTACGCGATGGCAAACTGGACCGCGCGGCCGCAGCCGATGCCCTGCGCGATTTCCTGCAAAAGATTGTGCGCGCCGGCAGCCTGGAACTAACTGTGAACGTCCGTGTCGCCGAACCCGGCGCATCCCCGGAGGAAGGTGCGGCGGAGATTTTCGCCGACCTCGACGGCAGGGACAAGGAAATCCTCATGGCTCGCGGCGGGGAAGTCTTGAAGGCCCTGGAGCATCTCGCGTTTCGCGCCTTGAACCTCGAACCTACTTTTCATGAAAAGATTCATCTCGATTGCGGCGGCTTTCGCGCCCTGCGTTTCGAGGAGTTGCGCATGACCGCGCGAGTGGCTGCGGAACGAGTACAGACTTCACGCCAGCCGTTCCGCCTCAACCCTATGTCCTCTCGGGAACGCCGGATTGTTCATCTCACGCTGAAGGATATGCCCGGTGTGCGTACGGAAAGCATCGGCACGGGCGAAGAGCGTCAGGTGGTCATACATCCCGCAAAACCGTAGCGCGGGATTTGCCTCACCGGCCCATCCAGCCCTTCGCAATTACACTTCCACTGCTCGAAAACCGCACGCGATAGGTAAACGATGCGGCCCGTCCCGGCTGCAAGTGGGGAAAACGCAGGTCGGAAAATTCCACCACGGCCTCATCGCCTTCCTTGTGAAAGCGTGTCACGGGAAATCGCGCGAACCACAAAACTTTTTGTACTTCCGGCAATTGTCGCGCCTCGTCAATCCACTGATTCGGAAGCGCGTCCGGATAGTACGTGTGCTCAATCACTTTGGGTTCGAAAGATTCGGCACCTGGTTTCATCGCCTGGAAGAACCCCTCACTTAAATCCATGCGCACCTCATAGACTCCCCTCGGCGCCCGCACCAGCCCATCCCAGTGCCACAGGGACGGCGGCAAAGGCAGCGCGCCAATCGTTTCCACTTGCAGGTTCTGTTCTGCGGTAAACGCCTGGACGCGCTCAAAGGCCACGTGATGTGCATATCCCGCTGCAACGATGTAACCCACCGCCACCACGAGCCCCGCGCGATTCCAATTAACATAGCCGACGCGCAAGCCCCCGCCGCGCACCACCGGTAGCAAAAACAACGCCGTAAGTAGCACAATCGCGGCGAGAATCGTGGCGTCAGAAATCGGCGCGCCAACATTTTTGCCGATTTTAGCAACTAGAAACGGCGCAGGCAGAAACACCAGCCACAGCAGGAGCGCGCGCCATTTGATCTGCTTCGGCTCTTCATAAATCCACGCGACGAGTTGTGGGATCAGCACAATGGCAGTGAAAGTGAAATCCACGATGAAAAGAACGTCCCAGGCAGGTCGCGACCACTCCAGCGGCGACCAGATCATCGTTCCAAACGTGGTCAACACATCAAGGAAGATGTGGCTGAGGATTCCGATCGCCCAGATGCCGCACAACGCGATAAACGAAGTAGCTTCCCATTTGCGCCACTTCACCACCACCCGCGTCAGTCCTGCCAGAATCACAGTCCAAATCGGCAAGCAGAGCAGCGAATGCGTGATGCTGCGATGCCAGGTAAGCATCAACATGGGATTGTGCGAAAAGAATTCGCGCACCACGTCGCTGTCTGGAAAAATCGCTCCGAGCATCAGGGACCAGGTGATGACGCGTTGACGGTTCATAGAACCAGGCGAGACGAGGTCTCGCCCGCCAAAGGCGGCCTTGCTGATCAGCGCGCCGGCAATTCCGTGTGTGATTGTGTCCACTGTTTGCCCGCGCCTTCGCTCTCAGATCACCATCAACAGCTTTGCTGTTTTGCGTACGACGCGCCCGATTCGCTTGGCGCTTACACCGTGACGCTCGAGAATCACGAGGGTGGATTCTTCTTGTTCCGGGACGAGCGCGATTAAGAGTCCACCCGAGGTTTGCGGGTCAAAGAGCAGCGCGCGATTCTCCTCCGCCACGTGCGCGGCAAAATCTACACAGTCGCCCAAGAACTCGCGATTGTTCTTCAAACCGCCAGAAATCATGCCCTGGCGCACGGCATCGAGCGCACCAGGCAGCAACGGTACGTCTGCGGCAACAACCTCGAGCGTGACTGGCGCAATCCCCGATGCCGGGTCCCCCAAAGCCATCTCACGCGCATGCCCCAGCAATCCGAATCCAGTAACGTCCGTCACCGCATGCACGCTGCGCTTCCCTGCTTTCGCTTCCAGTTCATGCAAAGCCTCGGCCGCCGTGCGATTCAATTGCGCCATCGAAGCGATAGCCGCTTCCAACGAACTCTTCTCCGCTCGCTCGTTCTTCACCGCTGTAGAGATCACGCCAGTGCCCAATGCTTTTGTCAGCAGCAACACGTCATTTGTCTGCGCGCCGACATTTCGCCAAACTTGCAGCGGATTAATTACGCCGGTGACGGCATACCCGAATTGAATGTCTTCATTGCGAATCGAATGCCCGCCAATCACGCTGCATTTCGCTTCGCCCATCTTGTCCAGTCCGCCTCGCAAAATCTGCTCCAATATCGCCGGATCGCCTTTTTCGGGAAATCCCACGATGGAAAGCGCGGATACTGGCCGCCCACCCATGGCGTACACGTCGCTCAGCGAATTCGCCGCCGCGATTTGTCCGAACGTGAACGGGTCGTCAACAATCGGCGTGAAAAAATCCACTGTCTGGACCAGCGCCAGTCCTTCCGCGAGCAGATACACACCCGCGTCGTCGTTGGTGTTGAACCCAACGAGTACGTTCGGATCAGTTGGCAGTGGCAGGCGCCGTAATATTGAGTCCAGCGTCCCGGGACTCAGTTTGGCCGCTCAACCCGCTGCCTTGACCATCGCCGTCAGTTTCACGGTATCGGTCAAGTCACACCTCGCTGTACTGCGCTTTGATTATAGCCATGACCCGCAATTCTTGCTCGCCCGCTCCGCATAGAAACTTAGTACTCCCGGCATCTTGCATGAATTGCCTGGAAAGTGTTCTCATCAGCCGATGCCCTGGGACTTCTTGCTGATTTTTCTTTTTCTCGGAATCGTCGTGCCTTGGCGCGGCGCTGTGCGGCTAAAGAAACTCCTCGCGCTTCCGCGTGTCAGCACCAAGGAAAAACTCGTCCTGTATGGTTTGACCATTGCCAGCCAGTGGGTGATCACGGCTCTCGTCGCCTGGCGCGCTCTGGCGCGTGGACTGTCCCCCGGCGCATTGGGGCTGGCCAATTTTGGCAGCGTCCGCATCACTCTTGAGGGTTTCGGTTTCGCTGTTCTGATTGGAAGTTTGCACTGGCTGAATCTGCGACGCGTTGGGAAATCTCCGGGGAATGCGCCAGAACGCATGCGCGCGCTTGCGCAGCGAATTCTCCCGGCCAACGCCGTGGAATTTCCGCCGTACTTTGCCCTCGCGGTGACCGCCGGTGTTTGCGAGGAGTTCCTCTATCGCGGTTTTGCTATGGGAGCTCTTGGTCGCGTCGGTATTCCCGGGTGGGCACTGGTGATTCTGACGGCGGCCCTGTTCGGCTTGGCCCACGCGTATCAGGGCCGGGGCGGAATTCTGGGCACATTTGTGATGGGAGTGCTTTTCGGAATTGTGCGTCTCGCCTACGATACGTTGGTGCCAGTAATGATGATGCACACTGCGGTTGATCTCGTGGCCGGGATTGCGGGCCGGCGCTACTTGCTGCCAAAGATTGCGGAAGAGCAGAACTGCAGCGAAATCAGCGTTTGATTGGATGATTACTATTATGTCAACAGAGATTGAGAAGCCTGTTTCCGAGGAGACCATCCGGCGCGCCTTAGGCGAATTCCAAGTTACCCTGAATGAACAACAAGTTATTTGTATTCAACAATATATAAAGATTTTGCGGCACTGGAATGAGAAGCTGAATCTGACCGCCATCCGCGACCCCCTGGAAATACTATATCGTCATTTTTGCGAATCTATGTTTGCGGCCGTCGCTGTTCCAGTGCAGAACGGTCGGCTCGCCGACATTGGCTCCGGTCCCGGTTTTCCCGGTATTCCGCTAAAGATTCTGCGCCCGGAACTGGAGATTGCGCTCGTAGAATCGAGCATCAAGAAAGGCACTTTCCTCGCCGAGGTCATTCGCGAGTTGGGACTAGCGAATGCGCGGGTGCTGATCAATCGTTATGAGGAATTGGGAGAAGAGCTTGCCCCCTTGGACTTCGTCTGTTCGCGTGCTCTCGGCGAGTTCGACACTTTTCTCGCTTGGGCGGCTTCCGACCGCGTGGCCGCTTCGCGAGTGATTTTGTGGGTTGGCGGTCGCGATCTGGACGAAATCCGCAAGTCCGACCTCTGGGAGTGGCAAGAGCCGATCGCCGTTCCGCAATCTTTGCGTCGTTATCTCCTCGTGGGTCAGAAAAAAGCCCCAATTGTCGGCGTAACGACTTCATAACAAAAGACTTTTAATTATTTCGTGGCGTTAGTTTGTTTTCGCGCTTCCTTTCCTCGGAGGTATTTCACGTGGAACACCCGCGTCGGCCAAGAGCTTCGGTTTCAGCCGTTCCATGTGGAACAAGTTCCAGTTTGACTCCTTTGATTCGCGCGATGGTCAAAATTAGCTATCTTGTCATCCAATAGTGTTTCACGTGGAACACCACACCCTCAACCTCCGCGATTCTTCGTCCAAGCGGTGTTTCATAGTTCCAGCACCATTCGGTTCCACGTGGAACGATTGGTTTCACCCACAAGCGTCCGCGTAAGGTTGCGACTAGCCAGTCGGGCGCTTCCGCTTACTTGCTGGACTGTTTCACGTGAAACATCCACTCTCTAACTAGATTTCCTCAGCCTCCTTCTTGTTCCACGTGAAACATCTTGCGTCTTGCTTTCGCCTCTGTTACTTTCGCTGAGTTCGGGGGACCATCTTGGCCCGGGTCATAGCGGTTGCAAACCAAAAGGGTGGGGTCGGTAAGACCACAACAGCTGTTAACCTTGCAGCCTGCCTCGCTGCCGCCGAACAGTCTACTCTCTTGATTGATTGCGATTCTCAAGCCAACGCTACGGCTGCCATCGGCTTCCCCAAAGACCCCTCCCGTCGCACCATATACCACGCCCTGATCCTGAACGAGCCCTTCGAAAAGTTGGTCCTGAAATCGCAAGTCGAAGGTTTGGATGTCCTCCCTGCCGACAAGAACCTCGCTGGAGCTGCCGTGGAACTCGTGCTGGCCGAGAGCCGCGAGTACAAGCTGCAGAGTTTTCTGAGAGACATACGCCCCAATTACAAGTTTATTGTGCTGGATTGCCCGCCTGCCCTGGATCTACTCACCCTAAACGCGCTTGTTGCCGCAGACGCAGTCATGATACCCATCCAATGCGAATACCTGGCCTTGGAGGGTGTTTCCGAGCTGCTGGACACGCTAATGCGCATTCGTCGCACCCTGAACCCCAGCCTTGAGATCGAAGGCATCCTGCTTACCATGTACGATGAACGCACAACTCTCTCCAGGCAGGTAGCCACGGATTTGCGCAGTTTCTTCGGCACGCAGGTTTTTCAAAGCCTGATTCCGCGCAACGTCCGGCTTGCCGAAGCTCCAAGTTTTGGTAAGCCTATTATTTTCTATGATATACACAGTAAGGGCGCTGAGGGATATTCTCAACTAGCCCAGGAGGTTATTGGCAATGCCGAGAAACGCGTTGGGGCGGGGGCTCGGAGCGCTCATTCGGGAGCCTGAACCGCACCCTCCAGCTACACCTGCCGCACACACAACTTCGCAAGCAACTCCGGTTGCGCATACTTCGGGAGGCGCTGCAGCAGCGGCCGCTCCCGCCCTGAGTCCCACTCCTTCGGGCCCTTTGCAGATCGATATCGATCTCATCGATCCCAGTCCCTATCAGCCACGCACGCGGTTTCGCGAAGAAGCTCTCGACGAACTGGCGCGCTCGATTCAGACCAGCGGCATTATCCAGCCTCTTGTTGTTCGTCCCATCGGCTTGCGGTTCCAACTGATTGCCGGTGAACGCCGTTGGCGCGCGGCGCAACGTGCCGGCCTGACGAAAGCATCCGCCATTGTTCGCCAGGTCTCCGACGAACTAGCGTTGGAAATGACGCTGGTTGAAAACATCCAGCGTGAAGACTTGAACGCCATGGAGCAAGCGCGCGCATTCGAGCGGTTGATGGACGAGTTCCAACTCACGCAGGAATCCGTAGCCGAGCGCACCGGCAAGGATCGCGCCACGGTCGCCAACGCCATCCGCTTGCTGAAGCTGGAATCCACCATCCAAGAATGGATTGAAGAAGGGAAGCTGAGTGCGGGGCACGGCCGCGCTTTGCTGGCTGTACCCGAACCGCAATTGCGGATGCGTTACGCGCAACGCGCTGCTCGCGGAGGCTTGACGGTTCGCCAGATCGAACGCCTGGCATCGCGGCGCTCGCGCGGAGCGAAACTCCCCACGGAAATGCATCTGGATCCAAACATCCGCGAGGCTGTTGAAGAACTGCAGCGGCACCTGGGCACCAAGGTGCTCCTGCGCCAGAAGACGAAATTACGCCCGGGCCAGCTCGTCTTGGAGTTTTACGACGACGCGCAGCTCATGGGCATTTACGATCGGCTGATGAAGTAACGCGGCGCCGCAACGGCGTCTAGCGACTGCACCAACGTTCAGGCAGTTTATTCGACACCTCGCTCCGTAACGTGCGTTGACTTCTCGCTCCATCACGCTACATTGGAATGAGTAGGCACAGGGAGAATACCCATGGCATGGAAGTGGCCCGGCACATCATCCGATGCTGCCAGTGAAGAATGGACCGGCTTTATTGATCAGGGAGTATCGCTCGAAGGTACGCTGACCCTCACGGGAACGTTCCGCGTCGATGGACACATCAAGGGAAACATCATCTCCGAACAGACCGTGATCCTCGGGGAAAATGCGAAAGTCGAAGGTCAGATTGAAGGGAATCGC
>CAYOOS010000117.1:0-10469 GCA_964405585.1 uncultured Acidobacteriaceae bacterium
CCATCGCCGCGATTCCGGAAAAGAAAATCCGTCTCGCCTTTCAGCGTGTCCGGCAATTCCACGAGCACACCTTTATACCCGCGAGACTTCGCAGGGTCCGGAGGATGCCGCGGGTCGGTCTTCACATAGCGAGCCACAAAAAGATCCAGAAGGCCGTCCCGGTCGTAATCCGCCCAGGCGGCGCCAGTGCTGAAGCCACCCACTTCGAGGCCCGCTTTTTTCGTGACATCCTCGAATTTGCAGTTGCCCAGATTGTGATACAAAACGTTGTGGCCATAGCCCGTGATGTACAGATCCGGTAACCCATCGTTGTCGTAATCGCCCACGGCAATGGCCATGCCATAACCCTTGGTTGTTAGACCAGCAGACTGCGTGATGTCCGTGAAATGTAAGGTCGGCGAATTGCCATCCTGGTGATACAACGTCACCATCAAATCGCCGCCCTGCAAATACGCTTCGATCGTGGAATCGTTAATGACAGCGATATCCAGCTTGCCGTCATTGTCACAGTCGAACAGAGCCACGCCCCCGCCCGCCATGGTGTCGAGAACGTAGTGACGATCCAGTCGCGTGTGCGGCACCGAGGTGATTCCAACCTGCGAGGAAACATCGCGAAAGTGGATAGAGGTCTTCGGATCAGGAGCAGCAGCTGTGCCGCTGTTGGGAACCGCCGGCGACGCATCTCGCTGGGAGGAATTTGGCCTTGGATTCGTAGTTTGAGGCAACGCTTCCGTGGATGGGGATCCACAAAGCAGAACTGCAAGCACACCGCTTAGAAAAAAGGGCAAACGAAGCATGAGACCGCGAGGAGTTTAGCAGATTAGGGGGAGAGAATGCAGGTGGCTGCCAATCCACCCGGAGATGGGGCTATCGAGGTGACCGGGTCGCACGTCCGGGTAGCTCTACAGCCGGGGTGTCGGCACTCTGTAAACATGGACATGGGCCAGTTTCTTCGATTGGTCCCTTGCTCACCGCCGGAACAAGCCACTGGCTGTCGGCATCTCATTCATTTTTTGGAACTTAAGTACAGATGGGGAGGCAAACCGCCAATGAACGGACCGGGCGACTAGGGCCCGGTAAGGACTGAGGCCGGATGTGCGACTGGATATGTCCGATTTTGACGCCAAAGCCTGAGCCCCTCCCTTTGCAGATTACCGCCAAAAAAACGATATTTAAAATTAGAAATCCAAAAAGAGCCCTTGACAGCCGCAGCGGACAGGCGTAGTAGAGAAGTATTAGGGCCGTAAGCGATTACATTGAAATATCGATTTTATACCTTGTTCGCTCCTCGGATGCGGCGGTCCTTGTAAGTCTCTTCGCGGTTCGGGTGTGTTGGGTCGGAAATCTACAAAATGAATCGGGGGTGCCTCAGTGCCAAATTACGTTTGTACATTCGTAAATAGTTTAACTGCGCGGCGGATCACGCTGATCCTTGTGGTGACCTTTGCTGCGCTTCTGTTGCTTCAGCCGTTGGCGTTCGCGCAATCGCAGTTCGCCACCTTGAGTGGTGAAGTGCGCGACCCGAGCGGCGCGGTCGTGTCTGCGGCGAAGGTCACGGTAAAGGGCGTCAACTTGGGAGAACTGCGCTCTTATCAAACGAACGATGATGGCTTCTTCACCATCGCTACTCTTCCGGCTGGCTCCTACGATGTCACCATCGAAAAGGCCGGCTTCCAGAAGTGGGCCGGCAAGAATATCGTTCTGAACGGCGGCGACAGCCGCACCATGAACATCACCTTAAAGGTTGGAGCGGTGACCGACGTGGTCGTCGTCGAAGCCAGCTCCATCGAACTAGCCGTCACGGATACCGGCGAGAAGTCCTCGCTGATTTCCGAAAAGGATCTTCAGGACATCGCGCTGGTCAGCCGCAACGCCAGCGAATACGTGAAACTGCTCCCCGGCGCGTTGCTGAATCCAACCAGCGGAAAGAACCAATCCGCATTCAGCGGACTGGTGGTGGGCATCAACGGATTTGTGCCCAATGGCTCGAATGCGGGCGGTTTAAGCGCCGTGAACATCAACGGCCAGGCCGTCAACATTACCATGGACGGACAGAGTTCGTTCGATCCGGGGGCGTTTGGCAGCGCCACTCCCGTGAATCCCAATCCAGACATGATTTCCGAAGTCAAGGTCATGACTTCGAACTTCTCGGCAGAGAACACCCAGGGCCCGGTGGTCGTGAATACGGTCACCAAGGGCGGGGGCAGCGAATTCCACGGATCGGCGTACCTCAGCGCCCGGAATTCCGATTTGAATGCAACTGACCATTTCAATAAGGAATCAGCGACTTGCTCTGGCGGCACTTGCACCTATCCCGAGGGTTTCAACCCGAAGCCCAACAGCGACTATTACTATCCCGGCGGAAATCTCGGCGGGCCCATCTTTATCCCGCACACGGGGTTCAACAGCAGCCACAAGAAGCTGTTCTTTTTCGACGGCTTCGAGGACTACCATCAGATTGTAGATGCCGGCGTGGAACGAGCCTTTGTCCCTGACGCCAATATGTTGAATGGCGACTTCAGCGAACTTCTGACGACCCAGCTCGGCGCATGGAAGCCCACTTTGGGCGTCGTTCCGACCACACCAGGAGACCTAACGTCCAGCCCCTACTACGCTGGAATGCAGTACATCGCGGGAGCAAGGGGACCTTGCACGATCACGGGTGGCGTTCTGGGCTCATCGTGTGTTGACCCCAACGCCCAGTTGTTGATGAAGGACTATCTGCCTAAACCTAACATTCCGTTTGATCAAATAAACCCTGCAAACGGATTCAACTTCATCGCCAACTATACCGCACCTCAGATCTCCTGGCAGAACGTCGCCCGGGTTGACTGGGCCATCAGCGACTTCACCAAGTTCTACGTGTCTTGGAGCCGCCAACGGGAAAGCGCCACGATGCCCTACGGTTTGTGGAACGGCGCATGCGATAATTGCGTACCGGCCCCGAGCGCCGTAGTGGGAAACAACGGCTCCGACCTTTTGACTGCGAGCTTTGTGAAGGTGTTTTCGCCAACGCTGACCAGCGAATCGCGTTTCGCCTACACGTATATCACTTTCCCAACCACGCCTTCGGATCCTGCGGCACTCTCACGCTCCGGTATCGGCTTCCCGCTCACGGGCATTTACGGTAACCCGATGGCGCCGGCACTGCTCAGCTGGAGTAACAGCTTCCCGAGCATGGGGGATGTGGGCCACGATTACCATCCAACCATGATCGCCAATAAGGGCATACCCAGCGCCGGTGAGAACCTGACCAAGGTCATCGGCACGCATACTCTGAAAACCGGTTTCTACTTTCAACATGTCTACAATACCCAGGACAATTGGGGCCAGTACATGGGAACGATCAGCTACAACGAGTGGGGCACCCCTACTGGCAACAACTATGCTGATGCGCTCATGGGCATCGGCGAATCATACTATGAGCAGGCACTTCCACCGCCAACCGAAATCGCTCAGAACACTATCTCCGGCTACGTCGAAGATAGCTGGAAAACTACCAGGCGTCTGACCCTTAACCTCGGGATTCGTTTGGAACACTTCGGCAAGCCCTATGCTCCCGTGGACAATGTTGGATTGGCGACCTTCTTTCCAGGTCTCTACATTCCGAGTTCCGGCCCTGATGCGAACTCGGGTATTTCCTGGCACAAGCTAGACTCCGCCATCCCACTCTCTGGCGCGACCAGCACATTTGTGTTCCCCGAACCGCGTCTTGATGCGGCCTATGACCTCTTCGGGAATGGCAAGACCGTGATCCGCGGCGGCTGGGGCATGTACCGGTATTACGATTCCGTGCAGAGCAATAACTACACGGGTCCGGCTGGCACAGCCTTCGGTTCCGTGGCTTTCTCTTGCAATTGCTCCAGTTGGGAGACCATTGACCTTGATAAGACGACACCGCCGGCCGGAGGTGGCACTAGCGGCCTTGGTCCGGGTCTGAAAACGGTCAGCGTTTACAATCCAAACGATCACGAGCAGCCGTTAATTTATCAATACAATGTGACCATCAACCAGCAACTTCCTGCCAAGCTGCGGCTGGAGTTAACCTATGCCGGGAACAAGGGTTATGACTTCCAAAACCAGGTCAATATCAACTACGTTCCCATCGGCGCTATGAACCAGGCAAGCGTGGCATCGAACCCAGACTGCACTGGTACAAATAACCTCACGACGCAGCAATGCATCCAGGACTACTCGACGTACCCGAATTACGAGAATACTGGCGGTTCGGGGATCAACGACGCTGAGACAGCTGGGAAGTCGCGTTTCGATGCTCTGGAAGCCTCGCTCAAACGTTCTTATAGCTGGGTGACCTTTCAGGCCAACTACACGTGGTCGAAAACTCTGGCTGCCAATCAGGCAAGCGGCAACTCTTACTTCACCGCCGCCCTGCCTAACTACGGCACCAATTGGCTCTACGGGATTTCTCAACAGGACCGTGGACAAGCCTTGAGCCTCGTCTATGTGTTCTTCGTGCCCAAGGTACATGGCGCCAACTCCTTCGTTCGGGGAGCCGTCAACGGATGGCAGATTTCCGGAGTCACCACTATCGAAAGCGGCATGCAGCTGTCCAATGGCGCTTCCGGTGGCCGAAACTTCGGCTTAGTGCAAACCGGCGACGGAAACCAAGCCGCGAATTACCTGCTGGGCACTCCGAACATCACCATCTTCCCGTCGATCTTGTGCAATCCCGCACATGGATTGATGAAAAATTACTTTGCCAACCCAAGCTGCTTCGGGCCGCAGCCATCCAACGCGCTCGGAGACGCGAGCATTCCCTACCTCGCGGGTCCGATGTACTGGAACAGCGACCTGGCGGTAACCAAGCACTTCAAAATAAAGGAACATCAGGACGTGGAGTTCCGCGCTTCCGCATTTAACTTCATGAACCATGGATTGCTATCGTTCACGAATGGCGACAGCAACCTCCAGCTAGTGATTAACGACCTCGGGCAGGTCATCACTGGAACAACTTGCCCGGGCACTTCCGGTGGTGTTTCCTGCACCCAGCAGACCACGTTCGGCGAAGCGACGCACCATGTCGGCAACCGCGTCATGGAGCTTAGCGTCAAATTCAGCTTTTAACTAACAACCCCAATGTCTGAAATCATGGGGTGGTCCTTCGGGGCCACCCCATGTATATTTTAGGTATGCTGGTTGCCCCTCCACTCCTTGCATTGCTGCTGGCCGCCCAAGCGAGTCCGCCCTCTTCTTCTCCAAACAAGGCATTTGAACAGATCGCTCGCCAGGCGGACGCGGCGCGTGCTGCCGACCGTCTGAACGAAGCAGAGGCGCTCTACGCAAAGGGCGTGCGGCTGGATCCGGCCTGGAGTGAAGGTTGGTGGTCCCTGGGAAGCCTGCTCTACGATCAGGATCGCTTTGCAGAAGCACAGGACGCGTTTAAGCGCTTCGTAGCAGCCACCCCCCGTCCTGGGCCAGGCTATGCGTTTTTGGCGCTCTGCGAGTTCGAGACCCGCGATTTCGAGGGATCCCTGAAACATTTCCAGGCTTGGGCGAAGGTGGGATCTCCCGGCAATGATGCCTTGCTGGACGTGGCTGGCTATCACTGGGCTCTATTAATGACGCGCAAGGCGGAGTTTGAGCAAGCGCTGTACCTGTTGGCGGCCAAGGCCAAGAAATTAGGCGACACACCTGCCCTCACGGAAACGATGGGCTTGGCATCGCTGCGCATGGCGAATCTTCCCGAGGACTATCCCTCCAAGAAACGGGAAGCGGTTTGGTTGGCGGGTAAAGCCGCTCTCTTTTGCGCGCGGCAGGATTATCCGAGAAGCGACATGTATGCGCAAAGGCTGGCCACGCGGTACGGGGGCGAGGCCAATGTCCACTACCTTCTGGGTACGCTTCTCGGCTTTCAACGAAGATTCCCCGAGGCCGCCGAGGAGTACAAAAAGGAACTACAGGTTTCGCCAGAGAACACTGCGGCCACGGTGGAGTTGGCCCTCGCGCAATTGGAAAACTCCAAGCCCGAGGAAGCCCTGCCTTTGGCGGAGCGCGCTGTGGGACGCGAACCCAAGAATGCCAGAGCCCACCTTGCCTACGGAAAGGCCCTCCTCGCCGCGGAACGCGTTTCTGAGGCGGCTCATGAACTAGAGCTTGCCAAAGAGCTTGCTCCCGATAGCCCTGCTGTGCGTTCCGTGCTCGCAAATGCTTACTTGCGCTTGGGCCGTGTGAAGGAAGCGAAACGCGAATCGCAGGCGTTTCTAGTGTTAACTAGGAAGGAAGAAGTTTTGGCTCCAACCGCCAAGAAATTGTCTTCCACAGGGAAGCTGGAGCCCAAACAATGACCCGTAGCCCGCTGCATGGTGTCGTGATCTGCTTGGCCGTGCTCTCCCTTGGAATTGGCGCGATGCTCTTGCCCGCAAATGCCGGTCAATCCAGAGCCTCGGCAGGCCAGGAAAAACCACAAAGTTTCGAGCAGCTATCCCGGGCCGCCGAACTCGCACGCAATCAGAACCACGACGACGAGGCGATCGGGCTCTATGCGCAAGCCTTGAAACTCCGTCCGGAATGGCTGGAAGGATTGTGGTATCAAGGCACACTGTTGTACCAGAAGGAGAATTTCGGCCAGGCGCGCGAAGTTCTGCACCGGTTTGTGGCCCTTGATCCCCAAGCGAGCCCTGGTTGGGTAGTCCTGGGGATGAGCGAATTCCAAACGCGAGAATACTCACGCTCGCTGGATCATTTGCAACGCGCCCTGTCAATCGGCCTGGGAGATCGCAATGATTTGGCTCGCTCCGCGCAGTATTTCGAAGCGGTGATCCTGACGCGGTTCGAACGCTACGATGACAGCATGACTGTCCTCGGCTCTTTGCACCGCTCAGGTGAGAATCCCGACCTCCTTATCGAGCCCATTGGCCTCGCAGCTCTGCGCATGCCCCTCCTTCCATCAGAGATTCCAGCTGACCGCCGGGAATTGGTTCGCATGGCGGGTCAGGGTTCATTGACTATTGAGAGCGAGCACCCGGATGAAACCGAAAAAGTGTTCAGCGAAATTGTGGCGCGGTATCCCGACGAGCCCGGGGCTCACTTTCTTTATGGCGTATTTTTGATGGACGTGCGCCCGGAGGAAGGCATTCGGCAGATGAAGCGCGAACTGGAAATCTCGCCGTTTCACGTGGGAGCGCGACTCCGGATCGCCGAGGAATATATCAAGGAATCCAAGTTTGAGGACGCCCTGCAGCTATCGGAGGAAGCGATCAAGTTGGAGCCGAACAGTGCACAGGCACACATGGTCCTGGGTGAAACCCTGATGGGCAAGGGGGATGCTACGCGAGGAATAACGGAACTGGAGATGGCACGAAAACAGTCACCGGACTCGCTGCGGACGCATTGGGATTTGCTGCAGGCATATTCCAGCGCCGGCAGGAAAGAGGATGCCAAGCGCGAAAAGGAGGAGATTGAAAAACTCAACCGTCCGGAATCCCCGAAGGAACCCTAGTTCAGGAGAGTTTCCCATCAATCGAATCGTGATTCGCATTGTTTTTTATGGGCTGCTGGCGATGTGCGCGGTCACAGGGTTTAAATTGCGCTCGGTGCGATCGCAAGAACCTGCCAAGGCTCCCATTCATTTTTCGTTCCAGCCCATTGCGTTTTCTCTGGACAGCTGCGAAACATCCCAGCGCCACGCTCCGGAAACCATGGCCGGAGGTGTGGCCGTATTCGACTATAACAACGACGGCAACCTGGACATTTTCTTTACCAACGGGGCGGACATCACCACACTGAAAAAAGACTCCCCAAAATACTCGAACAAGCTTTTCCGCAACAATGGCGATGGAACTTTCACGGACGTAACCGAACAGGCGGGCCTGGCCGGAACGGGATACGACGTGGGTGTGGCCATCGGCGACTATGACAACGACGGTTACGAAGACATCTTTGTCAGCGGCGTGTATCGCAATACCCTGTACCACAACAATGGGGATGGCACCTTCACCGATGTGACGGAGAAAGCTGGCCTGGCCAAACTGGACAAGGAGTACGGACCGCTGTGGTCCGTCGGCGCCGGCTGGGTGGACGTAAACAACGACGGCCTGCTGGATCTTTTCGTTGTCAATTACATGAGCTGGAATGTCAATAAAGAACCGCCGTGCACGTTCAACGGCAAGCCGGAGTATTGCCATCCCAAATTCTACAAGGAGACACCCAACCAACTCTTCCTGAATAAGGGCAACGGAAAGTTCGTGGACATCTCCGCGGAATCCGGAATTCGCGCCCACCCGGGCAAAGGCATGGGAATCGGGATAGCGGATTACGACGGCGATGGGCTGCCCGACATTTTTATTTCCAACGACAAGCTCTTCAATTCTCTGTTCCACAACAAAGGCAATGCCCGCTTTGAAGAAGTGGCCTTCGAGGCTGGCGTGGCACTGCCCGAGCATGGCAACCTGATCTCCGGCATGGGCGTGGATTTCCGGGATCTCAATAACGATGGCTTGCCTGATATTTCCGTGGTTGCCTTGGACACGGAAACTTTCCCCCTCTTTCAAGACAATGGCAAGGGCGGGTTCACGGAGGTCACGGCTAGGAGCGGAATGGCCCTGCTCAGCAATCCCATGGCAGGTTACAGCCCGAATATCGCGGACTTCGATAACGACGGTTGGAAGGACATTTTCGTCAGCCGCGGCGACGTGCAGTCTCTGGCGATGGCAGGCCATCGCCATATCGATCAGCCCAACACCGTATTCCGCAATGGGCCAAGCGGGAAATGGGTGGCCTTAACCGAAGAGGCGGGATTCACGGCGCAACCGCCGCGCCGCCACCGGGGCTCAGCTTACGGCGACTTCAATCACGACGGAAAACTCGACGTGGTGGTGACGGCACTCAGTGCCCCCGCGGAGGTCTGGATGAACGATAGCCCCGGCGAAAACCACTGGCTGGAGCTTAAGCTGCAAGGCACAAAGAGCAATCGTGACGGCATCGGAGCGAAGATTCGGCTCTCGGCCGGCGGCCAAACGCAATACACTCACTACACGACGGCGTCGGGATATGCCTCCAGCAGCGCCGGGCCCGTGCATTTTGGATTGGGCGCCGCAAAGGTTGCGGATGAAATTGAGATCCGCTGGCCTTCCGGGACGGTACAAACATTGAAGAACGTGCAGGCCAACCAAATCGTGAAGGTTGTCGAGCCAAAATAGTCTTCAAGGCTTTGGCTTCAGCTCGCTCTCCCGTGCCTTCTCATTGAGCTGCAACACAATCTCCCGCTCGTGTTGGCTCTCTTTCGGCAAGTTCATCCGTGCGTACAGCGCCGCCAACTGCACATGGACTTCCAGGAAATCGGGGTAATCGCGCTCCAGTTGCTCAAACTCCTTGCGCGCATCGTTGAACTTGCCCAGGGCCGCATGCAGCGCGGCGATTTGGAAGCGCGCTTCCGGAGATGTCGGCCGCAAGCGGAGTGCGCTTTCCTCGTATGGCATCGCCTGCACATAATCGCCCTCGCGCCGGAAGATGCTGCCCAGAAGAAGGTTTGCAGTGTAATCATTGGGATCGAGCTGCAGCGCATGCTGAAACGCCGCCTTGGCGTCGGCAAGATTCTCTGCTCCCGCGTTCAGCAGCGCGTGCCCATACAGGGACCAAGCCTCCGGCAACTTGGGATTCTGCTCCACAGCTTTTTGGAGCGTGGCCACGGCGGCCGTGAAGTCATCGGCAGCGAATTGAGCCTGGCCGAGTAGCAGGTTAGCCTCAGGCGTGTCCCCGCCTTTCAGGATGGGGTCAATGACCACTTCCCCCTCGTGGATCTTCCCCGCGCGGATGAGAGCTGTGCCAAGAGCATAGTCCACTGCCAAATCCCTTGGGTTGGATTCGTACTCGGGCTGCAGCAGCGCGGCGACTTCGCCATTCTTTCCCAGCCGCAAATAGCAATCGGCAAGCAGGTACAGCGCCTGGCGATTCTTCGGATCACTCTTGCGCAGGATCTCCAACCCTTCGGCGGCTTTCGCGAACTCCGCTTGCTTGTACCAGGCCAGCGCGAGATTCAAACGCACGGCTTCATTCTCCGGATCGCGCTTCAGCGCTTGCTCGTAATTGTTGATTGCTTCCGCGTAGCGGCCGAGGCGCACGAGCGCTACCCCAAGATCGGTCCGTATCGGCACGGAATCCGGCTGCATTTTCAGCGCCTGCTCATACAGAGCAATGGCCTGCTCAAACTCCCCGCGATCAAACGCAGCCGACGCATCTTTGTATTTGGCTTCGGCAGACTGTGCCCGGATCGAGACAGGTACAGCCGCAATCAGCAGCGCAGCCATAATTGCAAGGAGAACGCGCCTTTTGGCCAGGCGAGACATCCTTCCCCAAAAATAGGCGTCATTCGGAATGGCGTCGAGTCTCCTAAGTTCCATACCAAATTATCCCGGATGGCCTACCCTTTGCGGTTTTCGCAAAGGGTAGGCCGCCCTTCCTCTTTGCTTCTTGTGTTCTTCTGATCTGGCGGAGGCGTGTGGAAGTCGAAT
>CAYOOS010000118.1:0-10400 GCA_964405585.1 uncultured Acidobacteriaceae bacterium
CTTTACCAGCCACCCAGTCGCGTAAGACGCCACAAACACGCGATGCAGCTTCATGAAAGCGGCGTTCGTGAGGATCAGCGGCAAAGGACCGATCAGCCATACGGCAGCAGCCAGCTTGAAGGCATTCGATATGGAACGAAGGTCCAGCCAAGCGAGGACGGCGACGAAGACTCCACAGGTCAGAAACGGAAGAGGACTGGTCAGAGCAATCGCTCGCCCTTCATTCCCTCGACGCCAGATTTCGGGATAGGTGTAGCGCCGATGGAGCCAATCGCCCGCAAAGAACCAGTCTGTCAGTGAAGAGGCAATACCAGCGCCGATAACGATGGCGACAAATCTTATCCAGTTCATAGCGTCCTCCAAAGTGCGGAGGCATTCTACTTCGGGCATCGACTTCGCGCTTCAATAAAGTCTTGAAAAACGCTTGAGCCACCGAAGTGGATACTGGCCTCCACTTCTCAAGTCCAGGTGTGCGAAGTCCCTCCCGCGTCTATCTTCATTTGAGTGGGAGTCAATGTCCGACACTGCGGACCCAGCCGGCGAACGACTGCCAGGCATCGGTGCGCGCGAGCAACGGTCTGGCCAACTGCACAAAAACCAGGAAGGACCCTGCCCACTTCGTTGCCCGATGCACCCTGCGAGTGGAAAACAGGTCGTAGATGATCAGTGCGACCAAAAATATGTCGGAGACCAGCGAAGCGCGGAACGCTCTCCGGTGAATAAACGCCAGAGGCCAGCGGGCAAACGCGGCAACCAGGAGTGCGGTGGTGGCCATGTACAGAAGCCGCTTGTGCTCCGCGGCATTTCTTCGCGCGCGGAATCCAAAGTAAATGAACGTGGCAAACACCAGCATGTCCGACATGGGCACGATGTAAAAGCCCAGCAGTTCCTTGCTTAAGGGCAAGCGGCCAGACCTAAGCGTGACGGTGGCAGCCATTACGCCCAACACCACCATCAGGCACGCTATCAGAAATGCGGCAATCCCGAGCCGGCGGTGGATATCCACACGGCCCGCCGCCACCAGAGAGGTTTGCGTTACTAGCAAGAGAATCCACAGCGAAAACACCGCGCCATGCACATGAATAATCGGGCTGGGCAGCGGGGCGCGAAATACTCCCGCGAGATAATAACTGGGTGCAAATCCCACGAAGACCGTCACGAGCATCAACAGGGCTGCGCTGGAAAAGAAGAGGTGATCGTAGCTGCGGCCGGGAAGATTGGGGTGACGGTCCAGGGCTTGCGCGGGTCGGGCGGCGATCGTCGCCATGGCATCTCCAGAGCTGGACTCACTAAGTGACAGTCTCTCGCTCGCAAGTTCGGATGAAGTCTATCTCAATTCCGGGTGGGCCGCGAGCGACGACGGACCGCCGGTGGGATCCCTCCGTAAACACCAAGCCCAGACGGAAGATTTACCAGATGGTGTTGCACCATTCGCTATTCGACACCGATTCGATTAGAACAGGCGACCGTCTTGCCGCAGCGATTTCGCTGGAAACGTTGGCGGATACCGCTGAAGTGGGTATTAGCCCTCGCCAGGCAGGCAATCCGCTATCTGGCAGGGGCAATTTATAGCATACTCTCATCTCGAAGCATCTCGATGTAAACACTTTGTAGAACTGGAAAGACGGATCGGGAGGTGAGCATGGCTCGAAGTGTCAAATGGGCGCGCATTTTTCCCGCTGCACTGAGCATGTTGATTCTTGCTGTTCCGCCCGGCCTCCGTGCGCAGGCACCGCCGAGGAATGCTCAATCGCCGCCAGCGTCCGGCGCGGTGGCGGCTCCGGCAGCAGCGCCACCTGAGTACCCGCAAACAGTCGATGGGTTCAGTGCCCAGATATCTCTCGCCATTGCGGCGTATCAAAAGGGGGACCACGCTGAAGGCCGCCGCCTGCTTGAGCAATTCCGCCTGGCCGATTCGGCGAAGTGGTTTGCCGAACAATTTGGCCCTGAACTGGGCGAAACACTATCCAAACTCTACGATCAGCATTTCGAGAATTACTTGACCACAATGGAGAACCGTTTGGAAGACGTTGCCAGCGGCAAAGGTCGAAAATTGAACATGAGGCTGGAACCTGGCACGAACCGACAACCAACACGGACTGCGGAGTTGAGTGGTTTTGTTCCTATGAAGCCACCCACTTGTTTCAATGTCTTTTTCCTGATCAACCTGACGGGAAAAGCAGAGTTGGTGTTGAAAGGGAATTACAGAGCAACAACATGGGAGGACACATACCTTTATCAAGATGGGGCGTTCCGCTTTGTGGGGCGCGGAGCGTGGCCTTTCTGGGTTTGGAAAATCAGTAATTAAAGAAACGCCGATGGCGCGCAGCGGGCAAGTTTGTCGGCCCGGTCAGTAATGCCTTATTAACGCGGAATTAGTCGCCTAGCTCCTGGTAAACGCCGTTCCCGGACAAGTGGGTTTTAATACCAAGATCCCCGGTCTGCCGACCATGCCAATCGCTGAGCCCGGGTGGGCTTTCCATTTTGCCACCTAGTGGTTGGTGTTGATGGCAGCAGCGCGCTGTTTGGATTGGGCGATGATTTCGGCGAAACGGGGATCGTTGTGCAGGGACTTCAGGTCCACATCGTTCCACATCCACTCAGCGGTTATCGGGGTAATCGCGTTGGCCTTTTTCAAGTAGTCGAAGGCAAGATCCTTGTTGCCCATGACCGCCTCCGCACAGGCGATTTCGTACCAGGCGTTTGAAAGTGCGCTCTGATCCTTTGCCTGGCTGGCTCTCTGAATCATCTCGTACAACACATTTTGGGCTTTGGCAATTTGTTTTTGATACGCAAGACTGACCGCCAATTCGGCGCCGGTATTGAGGGTGTCTGGATTATCGGGACCGAGCACACGCTGCCTTTTTTCGAGGAGTTCGCTGGCCAATTCTTCTGCTTTGTCGTATTTGCGCTGAAATACGTAAACGTCAACCAGAGAGGACATGGTACCTAGCGTGTCGGGATGGTCCGGGCCGAGGACACGGCGACGGGTCTCCAGAAGCGGTTTGAGGAGCGCTTCGGATTGAGCGTACTGATGCATCGAAGAATAAAGGTCCGCGAGTGCTTGCATCGTTACGAGCGTTGAGGGATGCTCCGGACCGAGGAGTCGGCGACGAATCTCCAGGAGCTGGTTATATACGGACTCGGCCTTTGCGAATTGGCGCTCGCTTACATAAACGTCGGCCAATCCTTGCATGGTGTTTAACGTGGAAGGATGCTCAGGACCGAGAACACGACGGCGGAGGGCCAAAGCCTGGAGATCAAGGGCCTCGGCTTCGGCTTGCTTGCCCGCCATGTTGTAGGAACTGGCCAAATTGTTCAAGGCTCTAAGTGTGTCGGGATGCTCGGGCCCGAGTACGCGGCGATAGAGGTCTACGGCCTGAATCCGGAGAGCGAGAGCCGGCTCATACTTACTTTCGGCGAAATACACGTTGGCGAGGTTGTTCATGGCCATGAGCGTGTCGGGATGTTCAGTTCCGCGCACGCGGCGCATAATTTCCAAGATCTGGGTCCGCAAGGTCTCGGTCTCGGCATATTTGCCTTCGTCGCCATAGATTAGAGCGAGATTGTTCATGACTGCCAAGGTGGAGGGATCTTCCGGGCCTAAAACACGGCGAGAGATATCCAGAGTTTGAAGATCGAGAGCTTCGGCTTGCGGGTACTTGGCTTGTGCGTAGTAGGCCACGGCGAGAGTTCTGGCCGCGGAGAGCGTCTCGGGATTTTCCGGACCGAGGAATTGGCGGTCATGTTGGAGAGCCTGGGTGAGAAGGGGCTCTGCCTTAGGATTGTCGCCCTGATCGGAGACGATAACGCCAAGGAGGCGGAAGGTTTTGAGGGTTTTTGGATCATTCGGGCCAAGGGCTCGATTCTCGAGTTGCAGCGCTCGCTCAATCTGCTTGCGAGCTTCCGGGTAAAGGCCGAGATCCCTATAGGTTTCGCCGATGGTGTTGCGGATTTCGGCCTCGACGGCGGGTTGCGTCGAGAATTTGCCTTCGATGTGATCGGCGGCGCGATCGAGCGCGGTGCGGACCTTGATATCCGGGTCGGGCTTGGTGCTCGGGCCACCCTGTTTGTTGGAACTGGCTTGGGCGAGGAGATCGTTCTGGAGGAAGTTAACGACGGCTTGCGCGGTGGCTGCCTCGGTTTGCGCGCGCGCTTCTGCATGGCGAGCACGCACGGCTTCGCGGGTGCTAATGACGACACCGACGAGGAGTGAGAAAAACACGGCGGCGATACCGGCGACAAGGCCCTTGTGGCGTCGCGCGAATTTATGCATCTGGTAGCTGGTGCTGGCGGGCTTGGCGGTAATGGGCTGATCTTCGAGGTAGCGACGAATATCAGCGGCGAGCTCCGCCGCGGAAGAGTAGCGGCGGGTCTTATCCTTCTCGAGAGCTTTGGCAACGATGGTCTCAATATCGCCGCGATAGGCGCGACTGACGGAACTGAGGCGCGCGGGGTCGACTTGCTGAATGGTCTTGGCGACTTCATAGACGGAACGAGAAACGTCATAGGGCAAACGGCCGGCGAGGAGTTCGTAGAGAATGACACCGAGGGCGTAGACATCGCTGCGGGTATCGAGAGCCAATGGGTCGGCGGCGACTTGCTCAGGGCTCATGTAGGCGAGGGTACCGAGGAGTTGGCCCATGTCGGTCTGACGAGTGACTTGCATGTCGCCATCGGTGACGCGAGCCAAGCCAAAATCGAGAATCTTGGGCTGGCCGGAATCGTCGACGAGAATGTTGCCGGGCTTCAGATCGCGATGAATGATGCCGTGGTGATGGGCGTGCTCGACGGCTTCGCAGATTTTGATCATCAAGGCGAGACGCTGGCGGACATTGAGATGATGGGCGTTGGCGAAATCAACCAAGGGCCGGCCATGAATGATTTCCATGGCAAAAAAAGGTTGCGAGCCGAAAGCGGTGTCGCCGGCGCCCGCTTCGTAGATTTGGGCGATGCCCGGGTGGTGCAGACGGCCGAGGGTTTGAAACTCGAGTTCAAATCGCCGGAGAGTTTCCGGACCAGCCCAAGCGGTCTTGATGACTTTGAGGGCAACGTTGCGCCGTGGTTGATCCTGCTCGGCTTCGTAAACCGCGCCCATCCCGCCTTCGCCGAGAAGGCGAATGATGCGATAACGGCCGATCTTGGAAGGCAACTTCGGCGAGGGGCTGGCAGTGGGCGGGGATTCGGCCGACGCGAGTGTGACGTCAGGACCAAGAGGGCCGCTCGGCCCATTCGCAGGGTTGATGTCGTCGGGCAACCGGTCCTCCTCAAGGAGAGCAACGAAATGCCGGTAAGTATAGCGCCGGCGAGATTCGATTACGAGGCTCTCGGTGAATGGGTGAGCAGGCTTAACTGGCAAATAAGCAGACAGCAGCGCGAAGAAATGGAGCGGACGTCCCCTTCAACGTGGAAGAATGCAGACCGATGGAACGACGGCGGTGTTTTGACCGAAATCTCCATCCATTGCCCCAAGGGTGCCAGCTAACCAGGTACTTGGACCACCAGGGGGGCTCCGAGCCTAATCGAACTCTTTCGCCATTCACGATCTGGTCGTGATGATTGCACTCGCCGATTTGAGCAAAGGAGACGAGGCCGTGACCTGAAACCGTCCCGGCTTGCCATTGGATTGGACGATGGCCAGACATAACCCGTTGAATGCTTTCATGCGATTTGATTTGAAGTCCTCGTGGCTTGCTGGATTCCCATTGTCTACTCCGAGGAGAACTCCATCTCCTTCCAAATCGAAGGAGATTTCATTTTCCGCCACGGGCACGATCCTTCCCTTGTCGTCCAAGACTTGGACAGAGAGGTGAGCCAGATCGCGCTGATTCGCTGCGATGAGTTCACGATCAGCCGACACGCCTAACGCGGCCGGCTCCCCCGTTGTGAAGACCTCGCTTGTGGCGGCGGTTTTTCCATCTTTCATTCCGACGGCTTTCAGCGAGCCGGGTTCGTACGGTACATCCCACGTCAAGTGAAGGTCAGCTGTGGTTCGCGCCGCCTTGGCGCGGTCGGGATAATTTCCGTATTTGCCTTTCATGCCAAATCGAGGAAATTCGTACCCTTTCACCCCGTAAGACTTGCCGTTCACAAACAATTCGATAGTGTCGCAGTTCGTGTAGCAGGTTACCTGGACGATGTGGCCTTCCTTGCCCTTCCAATTCCAATGCGGAAAAATGTGCAGGACAGGCTCGCTGATCCACTGACTCTGATAAAAGTAAAAGCCATCTTTCTTGAAGCCGCAGGTGTCAATGACCCCTGTGGACGAACTCTTCATCGGCCACCGTGCTTCTCCCAGGTGATCAATGCCCGTCCACATGAAATCGCCGGCAACGTAATCATGTATGTCCACAAACTTCCACAACTGTTCGACGTCGATGTTTCTTCCAGCCAGGAAACGGGTGAATTCCGCAGGAAGCTCACCTGGAAATAGACTGCGATAATCGCCGCGGATGCCGCCCATCGCTTCGCTTTCCGTGCCGATAAAACGGCGTTGCAAAAACGCGTCGCGGTCGATGCTGTAATACTTTTCCCTGCGGTCGCGCCAACGGTCTGCATAGTTGTAACCAACGACATCGAGGAGAGCGAGAAACTCCGGCCGCGCGGCGTCCGAGGCCGGTTCGGAAGAGATATGGTCGCAGCCAACAGTAACGGGACGCGTGGGATCCTCGGTATGAAACACTTTCAAGAGCCTTCGGAGAGTCTCCGCGCCATTGGGAGCGCCTTGATCTCCAACCTCATTTCCGGCGCTCCATAACACAACGGAAGGGTGATTGCGGTCGCGTCGCACGAAGTTTTCCACGTCGCGCTCGTACCATTCGTCAAAATACTTGCTGTAACCATTGGGGCCGATTTGGCCCTTCGGGACTTTCCATTCGTCGAAGGCCTCGTTCATCACCAGGAAGCCCATGCGGTCGCACAGGTCCAGGAATTCCGCGGCGTAGGGATTATGGCTTGTGCGAATGGCATTGCAGCCCATCTCCCGCAGAATCTCCAGCCGCCGCTCCCAGACTCGCTCCGGCACCGCGGCGCCCATGCATCCACCGTCGTGATGGAGGCAAACGCCATTCAGCTTGACCCGCTCACCGTTTAACAGGAATCCGTTGTCAGCCTCAAAGACAGCTTCGCGGATGCCGATTGGCGTGACGTACTCATCGACGATTTGGTTTTGCTCGCGAACGGTGCTGCGCACCTTGTACAAATAGGCATCGCCCACTGACCAAAGGTGGGGCTTCGCCACCGTAACTTGCTGAACGAAATCGAATTCACCGTTAGCAACGACTTGCTGGCTGGTGTTCGCGCTCTGAACTATTTTCCCTTCAGCGTCGAGTATGTCGGAGGTTAGTGTGCAGTACGCAGAAATGCCGGCCTCATTTTTGATTGTGGTATTGATCTGCAGCGTCGCTGCATCTGTCGACACGCGGGGAGATGTGACAAACGTGCCCCAATGAGCGACGTGCACTTTGTTAGTGGAAAGCAGCCAGACGTGCCTGTTGATGCCTGACCCGGAATACCAGCGGCAATTCGTCTGGTGAGAATTATCCACCTTGACGGCGATTAGATTTTCTCCCGCGAGATTGACATGAGGGGAGATGTCGTAGAAGAACGGAACGTAGCCATAAGGGCGCTTGCCGAGATAGTGGCCGTTGATCCAGACTTCGCTGTTTTGGTAGACGCCATCGAACTCGATGGTGAGTTGCTTGTCTTTGTAGAAAGCGGGCAGGTGGAAACGTTTTCGGTACCAGCCGATACCGGTTGGCAGATATCCGCCACATTGAGCGGCTGGCTCCTTTTCGTCGAAGGGACCTTCGATACTCCAATCGTGCGGCAGGGCCACATTTTTCCAGCTCGCGTCGGAGAATTCGGCATTCTGCGCGTCTGGGAAGTCTCCTCTGCTGAACCTCCAGCCCAAATCAAAGCTTTCGCGGATTCTTGGAGGATTATTCTCCGCGCCCGCCATCGCAAAGATCGAACCGGCTGAGCCCATTGCGGAGACCAGCGCGGCTGCACCAGCCTGCTTCAGAAGCTCGCGCCGGTTCACGGCAACTTCACATAGGCTGTGATTTTTCATGATTGGCTCTATTAATGCCGCGTGTATTGATCAAAGGTGGTTATCACCGGGAGAGCGTTGCCTGCTTCGTCGAAGAAGCCTCGAGAACCCAGCGGGCCGATCACTGCCGGTTCCCACCAAAAGACGCCTTTGCCCCGGCCGTCTGGCGTTTCCTGCACAACGCGATTGACTTCCTCGAGAAACTGCTTTTGTCCCCCGGGCGTTTCAGGAAACGGTCCGGGCCGCTTGGTGTACTCGGCCGGCCTCCAGTTGTAGGCGGCCTCCACGACAATGATGTCCTTCTTGTATTCCTGGGCCATGAAAACCATGTTCTCGCGGAGATCGTTCAGGCTGCCATGCCACCAGGGATAGTAAGACTGGCCGATGACGTCATAATTCACACGATAGGAATTGAGCTTGTCGAAGAAATACTTGGTCTTGACCTTGTTGCCGCCCTGATCGATGTGGATCATGATTTGCGGACGCACCCCATCTCCTTTGCCCGCTTCCACCCCGGCAATTCCAGCTTTCACCAGATCCGCGAAGTTGTCCCAATTGTCAGGCAGGCGGCCATCTGGCCAGAGCATGCCATTGGTGATTTCATTTCCGATCTGCACCATATCGGGCAGCACACCCGCGTCGTGGAATGCGCCCATGGTTTGCTTTGTATACTCGAAAACCGCTTTGACCAGCTGAGCATGCGACATTCCATCCCAGGCTTTGGGGATGAATTGCTTGCCCGGATCGGCCCAAGTGTCGGAGTAGTGGTAGTCGAGCAAGAAATGAAAGCCTAGTTTTTTGGCGTCCTTGGCGAGCGCGATGGTGTATTCGAGACTGTTGGGAAGTTCCGCAGGGGTATGAAAAAGCCGCAGGCGAATCCAGTTGTAGCCATGATCCTTGAATATTTCGAGTCCGGGCTTGGCCGCGCCGTTATCCTTGAAAATCTTGCCGTGGTCCTCTGCCTGCTTAAGAAATGACAAGTCAGCGCCGACCGCATACTCGGAAGCGCACAGCGGCCCGCTCTGCAAAAGCAGAAGTATTGTCAGCACAATCGTGCAATATGTTTTTCGCATTGCGGTGTTGCGCCTCCTGGTCCGCGGAATTTTATTAGTCTGCTCTACGCCCGGTCGCCGAACCGCCCGGACTCATCCAACGCTGGGGCACCCTCCAATCACCTCCCAACGATCACTGAGGTTTCCCTAATGCATCTAGCGCCGGAAGCGGGGTCGAGTAATTTGGATCGTTCACATTGGTGGTTCCTGAGCTGTCGGCGTTATCAAACAGAGTCAGGCCATTCCAACTGTAGAATGCGTCCGGCAGATTGTCACCGCTGACAAACCCGCCGCTCGAATTGGGGACGTTCACGCCCGTCGCGTCCCAGTAAGCGACACCCATCCCCAAATTGTTTGGAAGCGCCGCCACAACGACCCGTAAATCCAGCAAAAATTGATTCTGCGACTGTTGCGTCGGCGGAGTGTACCAGGAATCGTTGGACCCAAATCCATTCTCGTAATGTTCGCCCGTCTCCAGAATCAGGATGGGCTTGCCGATGGAATTGGCCGCGTTGGTGAGCACTTCCTGCTCGATGGGTTGATTGCTGGGGTTGGACGCGGCAGCCTGCGCAGCGGTCAGCGGGCCATGATAGAAGGGATAGTAACTCTGGCAGACGGCGTCGTACGGAATGTTATTCTGGTTCGCGAGTGTGAAAAATGCGGTTATATCCCAGGCTGGGGTGATGTGGATGCAGGTGAGTGGGGCGGGAATGGCAGGGCCGATGGATGTATCGGCCGCGGCATCCTGAACCGCTTTCATCGCCTGTATCTGCAATAGCGCAAATTGCGGGAAAGTATTGGTCGACAGACTTCCTGGCGCTCCCAGAAATCCATTATTCACCTCATTGCCAACCGCCACCATGTCGGGCATGGTTCCTGCCTGGCGATACGCCATGACCTCAGCCTTTACGTAGTTGTACAGGTCTGTCTGTAGCTGAGTGGGGGTGTCGGCCGCCCACGCCGAGGGAACGCTGGCGGAGCTGCCGCCATCAAACAGCAAAGTCAATTGCAAGCTCAGGCCGAGGTTCTTGGCACGTTTTGCCAGGTCCAGGTCCTGCGCTTCGGTCTCTCCATAGCAGGAAGTGCTGGAGTTGCAGCCCACCTGGGAGACACTCACGTAGGGTGGCACGGAGCTAGGCCTCAAGCGCAACATGTTGACGCCGTGGTTTTTGAGAATTTGCAGTATGTCCTGTTGCTGGCCCGCATCCTTCCACCAGGGTGCGCCGACCGCCGCGCGGGCAGCCTCCTGCTTCTCCAACAGGGCATTGTCCACGCCGCGGAAGAAGGCAGGGCGCAAC
>CAYOOS010000119.1:0-10394 GCA_964405585.1 uncultured Acidobacteriaceae bacterium
CAACTGGACCATCTCGTTACTCGCCTGGCCCCAGCGTTCCGCCTCGTTTCGTACTGCCAGCTCCATGTGACGTCCGTCGGCAAGCGGCCCGGCAACTTCTTCTTCCGCCAGCGCCATCTTTGCGGCTTCCAGCAAGGATTGGCCTTCCGAAGCCCGCGTCCCTTGAAGCGGAAGCAGGAGTCCGATTTTCACCGTTGTGCCCGGAAGATTCGCAGCAGTCTCGCGTCCGGGCCCGCGATAAGCAACGGCGCTGCGGTCCAGTGTCGCATAGGGAGTCTTCGGAGTGATTTCGTCCTGCGCCGCAGCCAATTCTGGCAACGCAACATTGCTGAGGACCAGCAGAGCCGCGCAACAAATAAGACACGCAACGGCGTACCACACGCAACGGCTGCGTTTTTGTAAGTAGCGGCCAGATGAATCAGCCGCCATCATCAGGGCGCTCCAGCCCCTGAATGAGCAGCGCTGGCCTCGCGTCGTTGCGCCGGCAAATAAACGAACTTTCCGCCTTCGACTTTAGCCAATGCCAGGGGTGCAATGTTGTTCAGCGTGTAGTCGAATTCCTCGCGTTCCGCCACGCCGTCATATGGCTTGCCGTAGTACTCGCGAAGGCCGTCCATAATCTTTCCCCGGTTGAGCCCATGCTTCTCGATCGCGCCGATCAGGATGTTCATTCCATCGTAGGCATACGCGGCGTACGCATCGGGCTCTTCATTGAATTTCGCCTGATACTTTTTCCGGAATTCCAGCCACTGCGGATCTGTCCTCGTGGGATCCAACGGCGCGGGAGTCACCACACCTTCGGCGGCCGTCCCCGCGATCTCCAACAGCGCTGGATAAGCCATGCGGCTTGAACCAAACACGGGTTGTTTCATTCCCATCTCGCGCATCTGTTTCAGAATGCGCGCGGCATCCGGCGCCTCGCCCCAACTCACCAGCCCCTCAATGTGGGCGTTTTGTAACATGTGCAGTTGCGCCGAAAAATCATGATCACCTCGATTGAACTTCACTTCCAGCGGAGGTACGCGGCCCATGCGCTTCGCTTCGTCGAAGAACTTTTCCACGCCAATGCGTGCATACCGCGTTTGCGTGCGAAAGACACCGATTTTCTTGAGTTTCAACTGTTTGAAGACATAGTCCGCCATCGTATAGCCCTGCTGCCGGTCGTCGGGAAATGTGTGCATCAACCAGGGGATGCGCGTTTCCGTCACGGTTGGGTCGGTGGTACCCGTATCCATGATGGGAAATTCCAGTTTCAGAGACACGCGTAGCATGATGTGCGTGGAAGCACCATCCACGCTACCCAAGACCGCAACCACGTGCTCGTCAAACAACATCTTCACCGCTTCGGTAGACGAAGCGCCCCATTGCGCCGAGTCGTTATGAATCTTCAGCGCATAAAGCTTGCCGCTCGACATCCCGCTCGCTCCATACCCGCCGCGCGCGTTTGCCTCGTCTACTGCCATTTGCGCTCCGTGCAGCATGGCCTGCCCATATCCCATTTCATAGTTGTTGTTTTCCAGCGGGCCGAGGAATCCGATGTTCACCGTCTTCGATGCGTCGATCTCTTCCACCACGCGCTCGCGCGCCGCTCCGTGGTAATCCAGCGTATCTATGTCGACGTACCATTCCTTATAGGGCTTGCTGAAATTTCGGTAAGGCACCGCTTCATCGGGCATGTTGGCGTAGCGCGGCGTCGACGGCGTTTCGCTTGCCGGTTTTTGTGGCTCCGGCGTTTGCGGCAGCCCAGGCAAAACCAAAACGAAGAACAGAGGAACTCCCACGAGCACCATTCTTCGCGCGGCATCCCTGGCTAGTTCAGACAGCATGGGCGCGCTCCCTCAGTGGTTCTTCACTGTGCGCGGCCACAAACTCGACAATCCGTCCCAACGTCGCTGGGCTGATCGCTTGCGCCGCGTCGCATTTCGGTCTGGCTGCTCCGGGTCGGTCGCTGGCCACTTCGATCATCAATCCATGGCATCCAAATTCCACCGCAGCGCGGCTCGCTGGCTCAACCATGGAGGCAACGCCGGTGGCGTGGCTGGGATCCACAATGATCGGCAGGAATGTGTGTTCCTGCACCGCGGGTATCACGTTCAAGTCCAGTACGTAGCGCGAATACTCACCAGAGGGATACGCTTTAATCCCTCGTTCACATAACACGATATCGAAATTCCCTTCTTTGGCGACGTATTCCGCCGCACCCAGCCATTCGCACAGGCTCGCCGCCATTCCCCGTTTCAGAAGCACCGGTTTGCCACTGCGACCGGCTTCCACCAGTAACGTGTAGTTCTGCATGTTGCGCGAACCAATCTGCAGCATGTCCGCGTGTTCGGCCACTTGCTCGATCTGCCGCGCGTCCATCACCTCCGTGACCACCGGCAGCCCCGTCTCCCGGGAGACTTCGCGCAGAATCCGCAATCCCTCCATGCCGAGCCCCTGGAAATCGTGCGGGGAAGTTCGCGGCTTGAACGCGCCGCCGCGCAGCATATCCGCGCCAGCCGCCTTTACCGCCAGCGCCACCTCGAGTGTCTGCTCGTAGCTCTCCACCGAGCATGGTCCCGCAATCACCACGCGCCGCGGGCCACCGAAGCAAACTCGCCCGACGTGAACCATTCGAGTCTGGGAGTTTCCGCCGTCGAATTCATCCTTTTTGCGGCCAATAAGCGGGCAGAGCCTGAAAATATCTTCGAGTCGAACAATTCCGGCGATCTTCATCGCAATCTACCTTTCCTTCACTACTCGTTCTCCCAGAACAGGCGTGCTCTTGTAATTTCAGCCCGCCTGTTTGGGCCGTGGCCCGGGGTTGCCACGCGATACTGCATCAAACGGCCGGTTACTTCTTACTGGCGTCGAAAATGGCCATCGCTTCCATCTCGACCAGCAAATCCGGCCGGCACAGGATGGCCTGGATGCCCGTGGAAGCCGGCAATGGATCCAATCCTTGCTCCTTGAAAAACTGCGTGCGGATTTCGTTGAAGGCGGCGTAGTCGCGCTCGATGTCCCGCAAGTAGCAGGTAGTGCGGACCACGTCTTTCCAGCTGGCGCCTTCCGATTCCAGCAGCGCGGTAATGTTTTGATACGTCCGCCAGGTCTGTGCGCGGAAATCGCCTTCATGAATGGTTCTGCCGTGCTCATCAATACTGGCAGTGCCGGAGATCATGAGGATCGTGACCCCCTTGATGTCCAGCCGCAACCCGCGCGAGAACGATGACGGCTTCGCGTAATCGAAGGCCTCATTCAACACCGAGTGGTTGGTGATGGCCTTCTTGGTCACTGCTTCCGTCTCCTTCTCGATCGGTTCAGCGGCTAGTTGCGGTGTGCTCATGGACTTTCCCTTCTTTGTTGGATTCACGAGTGGTTTCACGGATGCCGTGGCTCAGACCCGTCGCTGTGGCCACCCAAATGTCGTCGCCCTGGAAATCCATATTCAGAATGTAATTGTGCGCAAGGGAAGTGGGCGTCTCTCTCGTTGTCACTTTCTTATCCGGCCCGGTGATGATGATTTCTCCGCGGCCGGTTTTCGCGTTGGGCCGGTAAGTGACCCAGGTGTTCGTCTTGAAATTCAGATAACTCAGGCCCTTGTCCGTGCAAGCCCAGACGTCATCGCCTCGCGACTTGGGCGCATTGATGAAATCGGAAGCGAGGCCACTGTCCATCGAGAGATAGTTGTGCCAATTGCGTCCGTCGTATCCGCTCAGTCCAAAATAAGTGGACGCCCAGAACATCTGCGTGTCCTTGTTCCAGGCAACGTTGCTCACAATGATGTGGATTAATCCCTGATTCTTGAACAGCACGATTTCCATTTCGCCGTCGGGGTCCGTGTAGGGTTTCCAATAGCCACCGGCAATGTCGTACTCCAGGATTCCCCCACCCCAGATGGCCACATACACTTTCTTCTCCGCCACCGCAATGCCGTAAGACCAGGGTTCCTGTAACGGTGCATTCTTCTCGCTGAAGATGGCCCATTCCCCCGTGTGCGTATTAAAGCGGTTGGTGCCGGCCGTGGTCGCCACCCACACGTATTCATCCTGAATGGCCACGCCGTAAACGATATCGTTCGCCAGCCCGCTGGTCAGATTCGTGTAATTGTGGAATTGCCCTCCAGAAAGTCGACTCAGTCCACCAAACGTCGATATCCAGACATCGCCCGAGGCCTTGTCCACAGCAATGCCTGTCACCACGCGATTCGCCAGCCCGTCTTCCGGTTTATAGACTTTCTGAATTTTGCCCTTCTCGATCAGTACTAGGCCATTCTCCGTGCCCGCCCAGACGCGGTCGCCATCTACCGCTACGCTCAACACTTTTTCATCAGGCATTCCATTCGCAGTCGTGTAGTTCTCCCACTTCGTGTACAACGGAAGCTCTTGGGCGCATGCCGGCACCAGCAGAGCCATCCAGCCTGCGACTCCTACCAGCCAGCGCCGTATCTGTTCGTTCTTCATTCCCGCTCCCAACTCATTTGCTTCCTACAGCGACTTCAAGAACTCGATCAGGTCGTTCAAATCTTCCTTCGTCATGTCCGAAGTGACCCCATGCCGGTCCTGCGGATTATAAATTGTCCAGAGTTCTTCCAGAGACAATGCTTCGCCGCTGTGCAGGTAGGGTGGCCGTTGCACGATGCGGTCCAGTTGCGGCACGTCAAAAAAACCGTTGGTGTCGTACTTCGTTGCCGTTCCCACATCAAAGCTGATTCGCGCCGTGTAATGTGTCGCCGGTGTGTGGCAGGTGTCGCAAAAACGCTGGAAGAAAATTGCGCGTCCGTGCTCCTGCGCCGGGGTCAGTTGGCCATCCGCCGCAAGATGGCGATTCGGCGGCAGCGGGATGGCTTTGATGAATGCGACCAGGTCCGACAGTTGCGCGGAATTGAATCCCTCGGAGTGAAACAGAAACTTGGCGATCCGCGGTCCGCACTGCGTCTCCAGGTCGGGATTGTGGCCGTTCCACTTGTAAGGCGCTGTCTCCGCAATTCCGCGCAAGGTGCGATTGGCTACGCGGTCGCGCCCCAATTGCGGCGTTTCCAGATTCCAGGCGACACCATCAATGTGGTTGTCCGGGTGACAGGTCGAACAGGCAAACTGTCCCTGGAAGCAGAAGCGCGCCGCATGAAACATCTGCTCGCCACGGCGCAACTTGCTCAACTCTTTTGGCCCGCCGAGATCAATCGTCCCGCGCACTTGCAATCGCGCAATATCCACCACCGTCAAACTATCTCCAAGCCGATTCACAACGTAGGCAGACCGTCCGTCCTGGGAGATCGCGATGCCGGTGGGGTTCGCGCCTGTTTCCAACCGCCGCGCCACAATTTCCTTCGCGGAATCCAGCCGGTTCGCCAATTCCTCCGCGGGCACCTGCCGCAACCGGCGTTCCAGCTTCGCCGTGTCAATCGCGGAAACCGTGTCGGCCTCCGAAGACGTCACCAGAACAAGCCGCCCATCGGGTGTGAACGCCACACCATTTGTTCCCGCAAAATACTGGTCTACGTCGTCCAGCAGAATCTGGGTCACGCTGGATTTCGACGCCGTTGCGCCATCCGTCCCGCCTACCTTTACCACCACCATCCCGTGCGTCAGAATCCATCCGCCCGCCACTTGAATCAGCGGATTTAAATTCTTGGGCCGCATGATTGGCACAAGCAAGTAACCACCTTTTGCTCCTGGCGCTTCTGCGATATGCCGCAACTCCAGCATTCCCGGAATCTCGATTCGCTCTGTGACTCGCTGCGTCGCCGTATCAATCACCGTCAATTCAGAAACCGGCGGTTCATTGGGCGGGCCCAAGTGTCCCAACATATTCGCAACGAAAACGTGGCGGCCGTCGCGAGAGAGCAGCAAGTTGTGGGGCGAGCGCCACGCCGCCAGCCGCTTGAGCTCCACTCCCTTTGTCAGGTCCAGCACCGACACGTCATTCCCTATGCTGTTCGCGACGTAAAGCACCTTGCCGGTGCGATCCGTCGTCACTCCCACCGGGCCCCAGCCTGTCGGCAGTGTGCGGCGCACCGAAAAGCTGGCAGCATCGATCTCGCTGACGGTGTCGTCCCACTCATTCGTCACATACAACGTTTTGCCGTCCGGCGAGGTCGCTACATCTTTCGGCTTGTGGCCCACTTTCACTTTTGCAAGCACGTGCTGTGCGTGGACATCAACGGCCAACAGCGAATCATCGTCTTCGCAAACTACATAAAGCTTCGTGCCGTCAGGCGAGAGTTTCAGTTCAACAGGTGTGAGGTAATTCTCTTGTGAAGCGTTCTCCGCCGATTCTGTTTTCACCTGCGCGGCCTGCAGCCCGGTAGTTCCGCAAATTGCAGCTATGGCGCACAGGAGAACCAATGAGCCCGTTAAAGCGCCCAGCTTCTGCAATCGGTTTGTGAGCTCCGCTCTCACCTCTTGGAACCTCCCGGAATTGCCGCTTGCCGTTCACCCGGCTCCGTCACCGCCAGAATCTGGTCTGCCTTCACGTGTTCCAGCGTTTGCACAGTTCCACTTGGCCAGCGGATTGTCAGCCGGTCCACTTCTGTGTGCGAACCCAATCCAAAATGCGGTCGCGGATCGTTTTGCGAGAGGTACCCCGATTGCGGCACATTCTCTACCATCTGGTGCAGATCGCCAGCGACCGCTTCAATGCGCGCGCCAAAGCCGTCCCGGTTGCTCTTTGTTCCCGTCAACTTCAATGTCAGCCAGTGGTTTCGCGCGCTCCCCGCGGGCGGGTTGGCGTGCAACAAAATACCCTTGCCGCCCAGAACCACGATGAACGCGTCAATGTAGCCGTCGTTGTCATAATCCGCAAAACACGCGCCGCGTCCGACTTTCTTCGTCCGGAAGTAACTCCCTGCTTCATCGGAAACGTCCGTAAACGTTCCATTGCCGTTATTGCGCAGCAGCGAATCCTCCATCGGTATAAGCCAGTGCAATCCGCCATTAACGATGAACAAGTCCTTCCAGCCATCATTGTCGAAATCAAACATGCCGTCGCCCCAGCCCACGTATTGGCCGGCGACCCGCGCGATGCCTGCCTCCGCCGTGGTGTCAACGAAGAAGCCTTCCTTGGGCGAATTCCGGAACAGGCGGTGATAGCGCATGTCAGACACGAACAGGTCCAGTGCGTCGTGGTTATCGTAATCTGCGAAGATGGGTCCCATGGCCGAAGGCGTATCACCGTTGGTGCCGTAAGCGACGTTCTGCTCGATAGCTACGTTGGTGAAAGTTCCGTCATGATTGTTGCGGTAGAGGTAGCTCTCCATCTGGTCGTTTGCAACATAGATGTCTGGCCAACCGTCGTTATCAAAATCGCCCACGGTTACGCCCATTGCTCTGCCAGGAGGATTCGCGATTCCCGCGCGCTCGGAAACATCCGTAAACGTGCCGTCGCCGTTGTTGTGGAACAGCCGGTTGGAGTCCCCTTCATAATCCAGGGGGCCGGCAAACGCTTCAGCCGTGTAATAGAGCTTTTTGACATGCGGATCAAATTTCAAGTAGTTGCCAACGAAGAGGTCCAGCTTGCCGTCGCGGTCGTAATCCACAAACGCCGCGCCGATGCCCCAGCGGTTGTTCTGCACGCCGGCTTTCTCGGTCACATCCGTAAACGTGCCGTCGCCGTTGTTGTGGTAGAGGATCGAGGAGTTCCAATTCGTGACATAGATGTCTTCATTTCCATCGTTGTCGTAGTCGCCGACGGTGACGCCCATCGCGAAGCCCTTGCCGGCCACGCCTGCTTCTTTCGTTACATCCGTAAAAGTCCCGTCGCCATTGTTGCGATACAGGTGGTTGGTGGCGTCCTTGCCATCGGCCTTGGAATGGTCGGTAACGCCGTCGAGATAGCGGCCGCTCAACACGTACAGGTCCATCAATCCATCATTGTTGTAGTCAAACCAGGCGCATCCCTGTCCCGCCGATTCCAGAACCGAACTCAGTTTTTGTTCGCCGAACGAATTCACGAATTTCAGGTTCGCCTTGTCCGTTACATCTTCGTAGGTGGGATACTTCGCAGAGGTATTGGCGGGAGCTGTTGCCGGGGCGCCAGTCTTTTGTGCCAGCGCCATAGTGCCGATGGCAAGTGCAGCAATCGTGGCCACGCCAAGCCAGAAAAAGCGGCGCGAAAGTTCAGTTCTTGTGTGCTGTTTCTGCCGCATTTTCCTTCTCCAGAAGGGCTGTCGGTGTATCAAAACGCTTCAATGTGAGAGGCCAACGATTCTCCGGCGCCAGCGCCTTGTCGCCGTGGCATCCGGGACAGCCGCGCTGTTCGCCGGGGCGCGTCCATATCCAACTACGCTCCGCCACAATCGTCTTCCCGTTGCCATCCAGAAGCTCAAAACGCACTGGCTGATTCGCCAGCAGTTCCACGTAAAACGACCCGTCCTTTTCCACCGGCGCTTCACCCAGGCTGCGTTCCCCGCCGTTGCCGCTCTCCAGCGAAATGACGCGTACACGCGCGATCGCTGCCGCAAGTCTTCCCTTTACGCCTTCCAGCGAAACGTAACTGTTCAACGAAATGAAGTAGCCAGACTTGGCTTCCAGATTCAGCGTGCTCCAGAAATGCTTCGGAACGGTACTGGCGACAAGCGGGACGGCCTGAATGCTGGATAGCTTTGCGTCGCTGTAAATCAGTTCGCCATCCACGTTTTTTTTCAGATCAAACGAGTACAGATCGAATTTCGCTGGCGAAGTGCCTTGCGCTGCAGTAGTTCGGGATACCACCAACCTGTCCCCGGACAAAGGCCGTGGCGAACGATACTGCGCACCGCGGTTGCCCACAGCAGACTCGCCGGGATCGCCCCGGAGCACTTTCGTTAATGCCCCAGCTGCTGTCTGGCGGAAACCGCTTCTCTTCACAAAGATGACGGAACCGTCTTCGAGTTCCGCGGCTTCGTCCCTTCTCACCAATGGCTGATGATCGCACCGGAAAGATTCCAGCGCCGCGCCGTCTGGCCGCAGCGTGTACAGCAAACGAGTCTTCCGCGCCGCCTCTTTCGCTTGCAGCGGCGATGAGGCGGAGGCGAGCACTCGCCCATCTCGCAGCACCGTCTCCAGCCAGAAATTTCCCGGTCCGAATGTGATGGGATGCATTTCCGAGCCATCCATCTTCGAAACCGCCAGATAAGATTCCTGGAGCCCGTTGTTCAGTTTAGCCACGGTGAAAACGATTTCTCCGGCAGGGAGATACGCCGCGCGCACGCAATCTTCAGCGCAATTCGTGATTTGCCGTTTGTCCGACCCATCGGCGTTCATTTCCCATATCTGCCACTTCCCGCCGTCATTTTTCTGGGCCGAAAAAAGTAACTTCACACCACTGAAATCTACTTGTGGGTCCGCTGCCGCAAAGAATTCAGGTGTCAGGTCAATGGGTTGTTTGGACTCGGAGGGCAAACGCACGATGCGGCTGCCACTCGGAAAACGGTGGGGGGCGTTACCCTCAAGCACGGTTGCCGCCTCAACAAAGAGAAGCTCCGGCCTGGCTTTCGCCGCAGCGGCCCGTTCCGGCCGCGGTTCTTCGCTGGCGGACCCCGAAAGATAGCCCGCGGGAAACAGACAAATCATGATCGCAATGGCGATTGGAAGGCGGTTAAGAATCTTCCCTTGGCACACCCAACGGAACACCCAAGCACCCCGAATCTGGATTTCCTTCGACCGCTATCAAAAGTGATTCCACGATTAAGTGTATGCGCCGGCTACGTAATTACTCGACCTGACCTGGGCAAGGCGCGATATTCGTTACTATCCACTTAACGCTACCGGGCGACCCCGGACAATAATGCAAAACCACTAAAGCCAACGATATGTGGCAGTTGTCACACGATGCTGTGACCCGCATCACACGTTGACGCCAATTCCGCTCCTCTTTGTCCTCTTTCCCTCCACTATCTCTCCTGTTATTCGACGGCATTTCCACTTCTTCCAGGTCCCAGGGCAACACCAGCGAATTCCGTTTCCAGATGGTGACCCCTGCCGTTGCAATGGTCAGCGGGAAGGAGTATAGAAAGTTCAGGTGATGATGAAGTGAAATTGTATGCGCGCCGGTCAGCGCTCAAACCCGGAGCAGCAGGGAGCGGGTATGACTCCCAAGGGTCCTCGGTTTAACAGTTCCTTGCTTGTGTCCCCGGCGCAATTGGACCAATTGCTCCAGCTTCTGATCAAGCGGGATTACGAAGTCTTAGGCCCGACCGTCCGCGAAGGCGCCGTCGTCTACGATCACGTCACCTCGACGAAGGATCTCCCCGTCGGCTGGACTGACGAGCAGAGTGGTGGGAAGTACCGCCTGAAGCATCGCGAGGATGGCGCGTTCTTCGGTTTTGTTGTGGGACCGCAGTCATGGAAGAAATTCCTGTTTCCTCCTGTATCCCGGCTCTGGCAGGCGCATCGGTCCGACGGTTTGTTTGAAATTGTTCCAGAGGTTCGCAAACC
>CAYOOS010000120.1:0-2369 GCA_964405585.1 uncultured Acidobacteriaceae bacterium
GTGGTGGTGCTCTTATTGTTGGCCTGCTCGTTGGTCGCCTTCAAGGCCGTGCGCGTCAAGATGCTGCCTTTCGATAACAAAAGCGAATTCCAGGTCATCGTCGACATGCCGGAGGGCACGCCGCTCGAGCGCACTCTCGCCGTGGAGCAAGAGATCGGCACATACCTGCATTCTCAACCGGAAGTTGTGAACTACCAAGCGTATGCCGGGACATCGGGACCATACAACTTTAACGGACTGGTACGGCATTACTATCTCCGTCGCGGCGCGAACCAGGGTGACATCCAGGTGAATTTGCTTTCTGTGGATGAACGCAAGCGCCAGAGCCACGAAATCGCCAAGGAGATGCGCGGTCCTATTCAGGAGATTGCCAAGAAATGGAATGCGCGCGTAAAAGTGGCCGAAGTCCCCCCAGGGCCTCCAGTGATCTCGACGCTGGTGGCGGAAGTGTATGGACCGGATTATCAGCGACAGATCGAAGTGGCGCGGCAGATCCGCAAGATTTTCGAGGACACGCCGGGAGTGGTGGACGTCGACTGGTATGTGGTGGCGGATCAGAAGAAACTCGATTTTCAGGTGCAGCAGGATAAAGCGGCAATGCTGGGAATTTCACCTGAGGATGTTTCTCAATCGGTGGCGATGGCACTGGGTGGCACGCAGGTCGGTCTGATGCATCAGGTCAAGGAACGCGAAGACGCGCCCATACGGGTTCAACTGTCACGCGAGAGTCGCTCAAGCACAGACGCATTGCGCGGCCTCTATCTGAATTCGCCCGATGGAGCGATGGTGCCGCTTGGCGAACTGGTGAAAGTGCAGGAAGGAACGATCGACAAAAACGTCTATCGAAAAAACCAACGCGAAGTGGTTTACGTAACAGCGGATGTGGCTGGAGCCGAAGAGAGCCCCGTCTACGCAATTGGCACCCTAGGAAAAAAGATTGATGCGCTGAAAATCCCTGAGGGTTACGGGATCGAGCAATTCACCGCGATTCAACCACCCAATGCCAAGAAACTCGCAGTGAAGTGGGACGGCGAGTGGCATATCACTTATGAAGTTTTCCGCGACCTGGGATTGGCCTTCGCGGCGGTATTAGTTCTGATCTACGTGTTAGTGGTGGGCTGGTTCGGATCCTTCAAGACCCCACTCGTCATAATGGCACCGATTCCGCTTACCCTCGTCGGCATCTTGCCCGCCCATGCAGCGATGGGCGCGTTCTTCACCGCGACCTCCATGATCGGATTTATCGCGGGTGCTGGAATCATCGTCAGGAATTCAATCATCCTGGTGGATTTCATCAAGTTGCGTCGTGAACAAGGAATGCCACTAGAAGAAGCAGTGGTAGATGCTGGCGCAGTGAGATTTCGGCCGATGCTGCTGACTGCGGCGGCGGTCGTTGTGGGTGCAGGAGTTATTCTGTTTGATCCGATCTTTCAGGGTTTAGCGATCTCATTGATGGCGGGAGAGGTGGCGTCAACGCTGCTGTCGCGCATCGCGGTTCCGGTTCTCTACTACATGAGTGAGCGAGGTGGAAAATGACAATGGATCGTTACATCCGCATTATTGCGGGAACATTCGTGCTGGTATCGCTGGCGCTGGGGATGTGGGTGAATCACAACTGGTATTGGTTCACTGCTTTCGTCGGCGCGAACCTGCTACAGTCGGGCCTCACACGTTGGTGTCTGATGGAAGATATTCTCCGGAAATTCGGTCTTGGTGCGGCATCACGCTGACACAGGAGACGAATAGGTGGATTGCCTTGTGCTGCGGAAAGTGTCGCCAAACAATCGCCAATTAAGCTCCTCGGTACATGATCCCTCGGAGAATCGCATTCAGATCTCCACCTTGTTAAGGTAGCGACTATAGGTCGTATCGCAAGACCGTCGGATCCGATTGCTGACCCGAAACGCTGCTCGCGAGGCAGGCGCTCTTTCTCGACGAGCTATTCTCCGCGATCCGCGTGATATTCTCGTGACAGAGACATCGGAACGCCTCCGGAATGCAGCAAATCAGGGCGATGGCCCTTCGGCTTTCAACCGCAGGGTTGGGTGATGTTGCAATACCGCACGGACGTTTGAGGGCCTGTTTACAAGACCGTTGCAGTCGATTGGGAGCTTGGAACAGACCTCCCTCCGGTTTGGGAAAGATTTGGGAAAGAACTCAAGACCTCAAAACACCGGCTAAGTCGCACAGAATCAATGGGCCGTGTATTTTTGTACGTTCTCATAACCCGAAGGTCGTCAGTTCAAATCTGACCCCCGCAACCATTCGTGATCGAAGAGGCCGGAACCCAGGATTCCGGCCTTTTCTTATGTGTAAGTTATGAGAACTGGGCTGTCGACTTTCTTGCAAGTTCCGCAAACTCGGAGGGA